>CAYYWN010000378.1:0-2510 GCA_964474485.1 uncultured Clostridium sp.
CGCCTACAGTTTGTTCGCATTGGTAACAAAACATTTCACTTTGAATTTCCTTTTTTAGTGAGAGTCCTTCATTTAATGAATCTACCAATTCTTTAACATCTATACCATGTATTTCAGCTGCGTCCTCTAAAGATTCCATTTGTGATGAAGGACATCCTATACATCCTAATCCTTTTGACATTAATATCTCAGCTGCTTTTGGGTTAACCTTTAAAACGTCACCTATTACAGTTTCTCTTGTTATCATATGATCAATTCCTCCTTGAGATTTATTTAATTTCTTAACTATCTTTATGCATATTCCAAAGGGTAAGCTTTATATTTTATATTATTAATCTTTTTAGTTTCCTTTGAAATACCTTATGATGTTATTTTACTAGACCTAGCTTTTATTATCGGTAACAGATGTTACACTACTTTAATTTATTTTAATTTATTTAAGTGATATCATTAAACGTTATATATATATGAACTATTATCAAAATTTTATTTTTTGTAATATATGTTACCGACAAGGGTAATATAATTTTATATTATTATGTAAGATAATTAATTCGTTTCTAAAAGGAGAAATATATGAGTAAATTTTTAGCACCTATACATTCATGGCTTTTTAATAAAATAAAAATTTCTGAGATGTTAGAAAAAGATATAGTGGAGGCCTTTGATAAAAAATATGGTGATGCTTCTATTATATATGAAGACATAGTTAATAAATTAGGACATCCTACAGAAGATATGCCCCTTGAGGATATTATTGATAAATCTAATATTCATGGATGGCTTCAAGAAAAAATATCTTTAACTGAAAAAAGAACTGCGGCCTTAGTTACAGAATTTACTTTAAAATTTGGTGAAGATTCTAAAAGTATCATTATAGATGCCTTTAAAGCTCAAGGAGAAATCTGTGGAAAAGAAGTTAAAGAGGATTCTCCTCTAGAAAGTCCAAGAGATTTATTTAAAGCTGTTAATAATTATATTTTGGAAGGTATGCCTTGTGATAATGTAAATAGTGTATCAGAAGATACCGAAGATAAATTACAATGGGTTACTTCTAAGTGTCTTCACAAAAAGTATTGGGACTTGGTAAATGGAGATATAAAAATATTTTATATCTTAAGAAAAGCTTGGATTGAATCCTTTATAGAAACTATAAATCCTAGCTTCCTTTACAAACAAACCATAGAAGACAATAATGGAGATTGCACTTTTATAAACTGCATATATAAAACAAACATCTAGTTATCTTTATTTTAATTAAGGTATATTATAATCTCTTTAAATATATATTATAATAATAGTATTTATTTAAAGAGGCTATGTATGAATATAAACGAAACATATAAACAAAATGATTATAGAAGATTTGATGCTGTAACCTATGCAATAACTTATGCCTTAAAGCATAATCCTAAATATAGATACTTTCCTCTTTTAGGTGACACAAGTGGCAATTGTGCTAACTTTATATCACAGTGTTTATTTGCTGGTGGTAGCCTTATGGACTTTAATCAACATCATCCTTGGTGGTATAAAAAATATAATGGAAATGTAATGAAGGATACTTGGTCCATTTCCTGGGCTGTAGCCCATTCTCTATATTACTTTTTAAAAGTAAATGAAAGTATTAACTCCCCCTACGTAAAAGGTTTAGAAGTATCTAACAAAGAGCTTTTAGAGGTTGGAGATCTTGTATTTTTTGAAGATAATAGACACGTTATTTTTCATTCAGCTATTATAACCTCTTTTATAGGAAAAGAGCCTTTAATCTCTCAAAATTCCTTTGACGCTTTGAATATACCTTTTAGAAGTTCTTGGACTGCTTACAAGATACACTTTGTAAAGATTATTATTTAATTTTCATTATTGATTATTCCTTATTATTATAGTATTATTAGCTATCAAGTGATTCTTAGGTTCAGGTGGGATTTACTTCTAAGAAGTGATATCTATATGAGGCTTAGACGAATTTATCCATTTGGGTACAAGTGGTATAAACTTTATTTAAATCAAATAAGGTTAGAATAATCTATAAAAAATGTAACTAGGAGAGATAATTATGAAAAAATATGTATGCGTAGAATGTGGTTATATATACGACCCTGAGGTAGGCGATATTCAAAATGGTATATCAAAAGGTACTTCCTTTGATGACATTCCAGAAGATTGGATTTGTCCTGTTTGTGGGGAAGGTAAATATGTTTTCGAAGAATTAGAGTAATAACTTTTAATATTTAGGATTTAACTTAATATAATAAATTAAGTTAAATCCTTTTTAGCCCTAAAGATCTATTCACATATAATGTGTATACTTCATATTCTATAGTGTATCGATATTAAAAGGAAGGAAATTATGTTTAATTTTTATGATTTAGATTTTACTGAGCATAACAACATGAGAGTTTATAATGATGACAATTCAATCCCTGAAGAAGTAGGTGAGTACGAGGTAGAAGTAATGCCTCCATATTATTATAATCCATATGATATGAGGTCACAAAATCCAAGCT
>CAYYWN010000379.1:0-2508 GCA_964474485.1 uncultured Clostridium sp.
AAACCTCTGATCCATTTTCTGTAACTAAGATATCATCTTCTATTCTAATTCCTATTTTCTCTTCTTCTATATATAATCCTGGTTCTACGGTAATCACCATACCAGGTTCTAAAACACCTTCCCTTGAACCTACATCATGAGTATCTAGTCCTAGATGATGACTCACTCCATGAAAATAATATTTTGATAGATCTTCATCGTTATCTATAAGCTTTATTTCTTTCAATCCATCTGCAAGCACACTTTTAGCTAACCTATTTAATTCTTGGAATGGCACCCCTGGCTTTATAATTTTTATAACTTCAAGTTCTGCTTTTAATACTATACTATATATTTGTTTTTGTCTTTCTGTAAACTTTCCACTTACGGGGAATGTTCTGCTTATATCTGCGTTATAGTAATTTAACTGTGCTCCTAAATCAAACAATATTAGATCTTCACTTTTAATCTCCCCATCATTTGCCAAATAATGCAGTACTGTAGCATTTACACCTGCAGCTGCAATGGTTTTAAACGAATAATCTTTAATACCATTAGTTTTTAATACAAAATCAAAGTAAGCTTCAAGTTGATATTCTTTCATACCTGGCTTACAATTTTTCATCAAAGATTCTATTCCCTCTTTAGTTATATCTATAGCTCTTCTTAATTCCATTACCTCTTCTTTAGATTTTATAACCCTTAACTTTTCTATATTATTATATATATTTTTAATATTTACTTGAACATAATTTCCTTTGATTTTATGAGCAAAGCTTTGTACATTATTTGTAATTGAATTAAAGCCGTCTTTTTCAAGATCCAGATATACTATGCATAAATTATTTATAGATATAAATTCATGAATTAAATTTTCAAACTGATCCATGTATTTTACATTACTAATTCCTGAACACTCTTTAGATTTTTCATCACTTATTGTTTTGCCTACCCACTTTTCCATAACAGGATTAGACTTTCTTATAAACAAATATTCTTCTACATCATTATTTCGTTTGACCATTAATAAAATAACATGTTCCTCATTAATTCCAGTTAGATAATAAAAGTTTCTATTTGGAGTAAATGGATATTCTTCATCAGCAGATTTTTTTGGAGCAATTCCTGAAAACATTACCAAAATAGAATTATCTTCTAATTCTTGGCTTAATCTTTCCCTATTTCTAATAAATACTTCTTTATTCATAAAAAACATCCCTTTCTTATTTCATACTGTATAAATATTATATATCTAATATTCTTACTATGCTATAATTTATAAAAAGTTGATCCCTAAACTTCTATTTAGATAATTTAAACTTTTACTTGACAATAAATATCGACACCACTTATAATGTAGTTAATTGTATTCGATATAATTTTATAATTATATCTACTATAAAAAAAGAGGTGCAACAATGAATGAAGACATATTAAACTTAGATAATCAGCTTTGCTTTTCTATATATGCTTGCTCTAAAGAAATTATACGTTTATATAGGCCTTTTTTAGAAAAGCTTGGGCTTACGTATACTCAATATATCGCCTTATTAGCTTTATGGGAAAAGGATAAGGTTACAGTTAAAGAATTAGGTAATAGATTATACCTAGACTCTGGTACCCTAACTCCCCTTCTTAAAAAGATGGAAGAAAACGGTCTACTATTGAGAGAACGTCAGAAAGATGACGAAAGAAAAGTATTAATAACTTTAACAAAAGCAGGATTAGATTTAAAACAAAAAGCACTAGAACTTCCAAAATCAATATTATGCAGTACTAACTTAGATAAAGAGAAATCTATTGAACTTAGAGAAGATATTAAAATTTTACTTAAACACATATATGCCATAAACGAAGAAACTGTATCAAAAAAATAAAATCATAATTAAAGAGTACTTAATAATCTGTTGGATTATTAAGTAGTCTTTTTATTTATACTATCTATAAAGGTGAGATTTATTGTGTTTAAAAATTACTTTATTATTGTAGTGCAATAAGTTTAACCTTTATTATATTATCTATTCTTTTTATTTCTTCTAGGATACTTTTCATATCAACTTCCATTTCTGATATATCAAATGTAATTGTTACGTTAGCTGCGTTATTTATAGGTATATCTTGGTTTATGGTCATGATATTTCCTTTGTTTTCTGCTATCTTATCTAATATTCTAGATAATGTCCCAGATTCATGAGCTAGAAGAAGAGCAATGGTAGCTTTTTGACCCTTTATATCCTCTGACATTGAGAATACATTGTCCTTGTACTTATAATATGCACTTCTACTTATACCAACTTCTTTTACCCCTTCTGATATATCCTTAACTTCTCCTGTATATATGAGTTCTTTCACTTGAATTACCTTTTGGAAAACATCTGGTAATACCTTGCTATTAACGATAAAAAACTTCTCACTCATAATATTCCACTAAATAAGATGAATATAAATTATATCTATCTTATGTTCAATTTTTTAGCTAATTTTTGAAGCATATCTTGTGTCATATTTTCTAAATTGTACTTTGCATTA
>CAYYWN010000380.1:0-2507 GCA_964474485.1 uncultured Clostridium sp.
GAAAAGAAAGTAGTATAGCATTAAAACTTTGTAATAGAAACTTTGGAATAGGTGCAGATGGTATCTTAATAGTAAGAAACTCTAAAGAAGCGGATATAGAAATGGTAATTATTAATTCAGATGGATCCTATGCGTCTATGTGTGGTAATGGTATAAGGTGTTTTTCAAAATACGTTTATGAAGAAAAGATAGTTGAAAAGACTATAATTAATATAAAAACAGGTGATGGAATAAAGAAGGTAAGTCTTACTTTAAAAGGTGGCAACATAGAACAAATAAGCGTATATATGGGGAGGGCCTCTTTAGATCCAAGTAATATACCAGCAATTTCAGAAAAATCTATAATAAATAAGCCATTAGAAATAAATAATAAGCTATATATAATAAATTCGCTCCACCTTGGGGTAGCTCATACTATTATAATAGATAAACTGAGTAATTATAAAATAGAGGAAGGTAAACTTATAGAAGAAAACAGGCTTTTCCCTAAAAGAACCAATGTTAACTTTTGTGAAGTTTTGGATAGAAAAAACATTAAGATTAAGACCTGGGAAATTGGTGCTGGTCCAACTTTAGCTTGTGGAACTGGTAGCTGTGCCTCGGCATATATTTCTCATATGCTAGGATATATAGATAATGAAGTTTCAGTTATAGTTGAAGGTGGAAAATTAAAGGTTCGAATAGAAGATAGTGATAATATATATATGATTGGAAATGCAGAAAATGTATTTAAAGGAACTCTTTTAATGGAGTATTAATATGACTGGTGGGAGTAATGATGAAGAAAAAGTGTAAGGCTTTTATACTTTTACTTTTTATGCTACTTTTGGTTGCATGCAATAACGAAGCCCATAGTGAAAAAGATATAATTAAGGATTACAATTATTCAAATTTTACAAAGGCTACATTAATGGAATCATCAGAAACTAATATAAAGGCATATAGTTTAAAAGATGGAAAAAGAGAGTATATTGAGGATATAGAAGGGATAGTAGATTTTAAATACTCCGAAAATATTTTAGTATATTTAAAGGAGAAAAATAAAAGTAAGGAACTTCCGAGTACAAATATTAGTGTGATTAAAAAAGATAAAAAAAGACAAAGTCTAGATAAATATAATAGTTATATTGACCTTAGGATATCTAAAAGTGGAAACAATATAGCTTATAGGGCATTTGAAGAAGATAATCTTAGTAGTGCAAAAGGAGTTATGATATATAATACAACAACTCATAAAGAAAGCCAAGTTTCTAATGATATTTTAATTTCCGGAAATATTTATGATTGGATAGATGACATCAACATAGTTTACTATGGAGCAATAAAAAATTCAAAAGAATCAGCTATATTTTTAAAAAATACAAATAATAATGAAGAGAAGAAACTTTTGAAAATCGATGATGGATTCATCGTGTATTTAGAAAGCTTAGATGAAAATAATATTATAACAATGAAGTATAGTAAAGATAAGTATGAATTAGCCCTTATTAATTTAAAGGAAGAAACATATAATCCCTTTGACTTAAAGTTATCGAAAGTCTTTTATTCTCTTAAGTCTGGAGAAGATATATATATAATGGGTAAAGATGAAAGTGAAAAGAATTATATATATAAACTGCAATGGAATAATACCTTTAAAAAAGTAGTATTCGGATTTCCTAAAAATATAAATATTTCAGGTGGCATGGCTGTGGATGAAGACGGTAATGTATATTTTTTAGGATATGAAACCTATAAAGAAAAATCAAAGGTTTATATGATAAAAAAAGACGATAATTCAGTTAATTTGATAATAGATAAAGAAAAGAACTATCATATATATCAAAAAGATAAATAGTAAATAAGGAATATTTCTTAAAAAAGAAATATTCCTTTTTATGTATAAAAAGTTAGTACTTGATAATAATTATAAGTAAATTATATAGTATATATGTTTAAAATATATAAGGGGGTAATAGGATATATGCTAAATCCCGAATTAAGCTCTAGTCTAGTAAATCTAATACCTAAAAACATTGCTTATGAGAATCTCATGGTACCACTTACTATAGATGATAAAATTATTGATTTAGCAATAAGCAATGAAGATAATGTGTTTGCTATTAACTATGTGAAGTTTTTATATAAAAGGGAAGTTAGAATACACAAGTTTAAAGAAGAAATAATAATGCAGAAGTTATCTCTATATTATGGGAGTAATGTTAAAGATAACTCCATTGAAGAATTAATAAAAGATAATGTGGAAAAAAGAGAAAAAATGTTGTGGGAAGAGCAATCACCTGCCTCTAGATTAGTACAGGATATAATAAATGAGGCCATAGATGCTAATGCTAGTGATATTCATATTGAACCTAAAGAAAATGAAATAACTATAAGGTTTAGGAAGGATGGAGTTTTGTTTCAATATATAAAACTTCCAAAAGCTGTGTTATCTAGTTTAGTTATAAGAATAAAGCTTTTATCTAATATGAATATTGCTGAAAAAAGAATACCTCAAGATGGTAAAA
>CAYYWN010000381.1:0-2503 GCA_964474485.1 uncultured Clostridium sp.
AGATAAATATTTTTATAGTAATAGTAGTAGTAGGGGCTGTGGATTTGTTAGTAAGTGCTTTAATCCCTGTAATAGGACAAAAATTAGATAAAAATAACTGTGGATAAGTAAGTGCTCTAAAACTAGACTTATCCACATTGTTAGATGAGATTAAGTTTTTTAAATATATCCACAAGTTATGCAATAGTTATTATGTACAGATGTTTATTACTTTTGTGTAATCTTTTTGGTTAGGTCATTTACAACGTTTTGCAATGATTCATCAGTTTTTAATCCTGTTGAAATTTTTTCATAGGCATGAATTACGGTTGTATGGTCTCGTCCACCAAACTCTTCCCCAATCTTAGGAAGAGACATATCTGTAAGTTTTCTAGATAAGTACATAGCAATCTGTCTTGGATAAGATACATTCCTTGTTCTACGCTGAGACTTAAAGTCTTCTATCCTAAGATTATAATAGCTAGAAACTATATCTTGAATATTTGATATTGTAATATTTTTTGAATGTTTATTAGATATTATGTCTTTTAAAGCTTCTGTAGCTAATTCTAAAGTGATTTCACTATTAGTTAAAGATGAATAAGCTACTATTCTTATAAGAGCACCCTCAAGTTCTCTTATATTAGATTTAATTTTTGTTGCGGTATAGACTAAAACTTCATTTGGAACATTAAGGTTTTCAACATCAGCCTTCTTTTTAAGAATAGCTATTCTAGTTTCAAAATCTGGAGCTTGTATATCAGCTATAAGTCCCCATTCAAATCTTGATCTTAACCTATCCTCCAAGGTAGGAATCTCTTTCGGTGGTCTATCACTAGATAATATAATTTGCTTATTAGCTTCATGTAATGCATTAAATGTATGAAAAAATTCTTCTTGAGTTCTTTCTTTACCTGCTATAAATTGTATATCATCGATTAAAAGTACGTCTACATTTCTATATTTGTTTCTGAATTCTACATTCTTATCATCTTTAATAGAGTTAATAAGTTCATTAGTAAACTTTTCAGAAGATACATAAACTACTTTTGTATTTGGATTATTTTTAAGAACATAGTGTCCGATAGCATGCATAAGATGAGTTTTTCCAAGACCAACGCCACCATATATAAATAAGGGATTATAAGCTTTTGCTGGAGATTCTGCTACAGCAAGTGATGCTGCGTGGGCAAACCTATTACTATTTCCAATTACAAAGGAATCAAAAGTGTACTTAGGATTTAAAATAGCTGTCATCTCATCATTTGGTATTACTGAACCTTTTTTATTTATTTCAAGAGATTCTTTAACAACTTCTTCTTCTACTTGATCTTCTGATAATATACAAAATTCAATATTATATTTTTTAGAAGTTATTAATTTTATACCATTCATTATAAGATCCTTATATCTAGATTCTAGTATTTCTCTTGTAAAATCATTAGGAACACCAAATTTCACTGTTTTATCATCCATAGTCATAGGTTCTGCACTTTTTATCCACGTATTGAAACTAACTTCTGAAAGTTCGCCTTTTAGGATATTTAAGGTTTTTTCCCATATTTCTTTAAGTTGGGCGTTCATTTCGTATCCTCCAGTCAAATTATAAAAATTTTATTATAGAAAATATATAAAAGTTTAAACAATGTATAAACATATCTATAAACAGCTATTTAAAATAATAGCCATTGTTACTAAAAGTATTCACATGTTTATAACTTTGTGAGTATACTTTATATGTTTAAAGTTATCAACAGTGTGGAAAAAAACATATAAACATAATTAACAGCATATATAATAGTGAATTGTATATTGAAATATTGATTATAATATAAGATACAGGAAGAATCAAATAAGTTATGCACAAAGTTATCAACAACTGTGGATAACTTGCAAAGCATCAAATATTATTAACAATTCCTCTCTATAATATCATAAAAATTTGATAACATTCAACAACTTATCCACAAAAAGAAATTGTTAATAAAGTTATCAACAAAAATTACCTATATATATTAATGTTAATTTTCATTTGTCTTCTTGACATTAAATTATGCTCACTATATAATTATAGGGTAAAACTCTAATGTATATGAGTATGATAACAAATACCTTATTATACATAACAATAGATGAAGGGGGTGTAGTTAGCATGTTCATGACATACCAACCTAAAAAAAGACAAAGAAAAAGAGAACATGGTTTCAGAAAAAGAATGAGAACTTTATCTGGAAGAAAAGTTCTTCAAAGAAGAAGACAAAAAGGTAGAGCAAAATTGTCAGCATAAGGGCCGCTTTAGTGGCCTTTTTCTGCAATTGCAGGAAAAAAGGAGTAATGTTTTGGCATGAAAGTCGAAAAGCTGAGAAAAAATATTGAATTTAGAAGAGTGTACAGAAGAGGAAAATCTTTTGCTAATGAATTATTAGTTTTATATGTATATAAAAATTATTATAATAAAGATAAAGATAATAGACCTATTAATAGAGTAGGTATATCTGTAAGTAAGAAAGTTGGAAAAAGTGTA
>CAYYWN010000382.1:0-2482 GCA_964474485.1 uncultured Clostridium sp.
TATGAGTTGTTGAACGTAAGACATAATTAAAAATTCATCAACTTCATTGAATTGCTCTCCCCTATCATTTAAAAATGTAAAAAATTTCTCTAAATCATTACTATATGCTTCTATAGTATTCTTAGATAACTTTTTACTTTTTATAAATCTTATATATTTCTCCATATACTCATCCATAAATTTCACCTATAATCCTTAAGATATACTATATATATTAACATACTTAAGTAAAGTTAAAAAGTTTTCCGTATCATAAAGGTTTTATTATTGCAATAAATGTTTTAATATTGAAGGAGTAATATAGCTCTCCATTAGTAGACCTACACTTACAATAAATATTATTGCAGCTATATCTACAATGATATTTTTATTTTCATTAATAGCATAATTTTTTTTACCAAAAAGGTTGTTTTTTATCTTATCTAAAGAGGTTCTCATAGATATTACAGATGCTCCCATTATGCAAGGTATGTATATTATATTTTGTGGCATAACTCCAATTAAAGCTAATACCAATCCTTTTCCTCCCAATATATCTATGGCAAATGAAATAGTAAATCCTATAGAAAATCCTTTGATTAAATTAATTAAAAGTATTAAAGGTAGTCCTACAAAAGTTATTCCTAAAAAGAATATAAGAAAAATCATAGATACATTACTTTTTATTGCTTCAAAAAATATACTTTTATTATTTATTTCTTTTGAAGTAAGGATTTCAATAAATGAATTAAAGTAATTAGATAAATCCAATTTATCTACCTCTGACATATACTTCATTGCATAAATTCCTAATACTATGCCTGTACACAAAAATAGCAAACTTACAATGTAAAGCCAAAAATTGTTTTGAATATGCTCAGTAATCACATTAATATACTTATTATCTCTCATTATTTTTTCCTCCCTAGACCTTTTTTATTATCATATGTCTTAGTTATATATATGTCTATTAAGGAATTCGTATTCTCATAACTTTTATATTAACATAAATACTGCAAGGGTCTTCCCATCAATTATCTCACCAGACTTTATCATTTCTTTTACTGTTTTTATAGGAATCTCCTTAACATTTATAAACTCATCTTCATCTCTATTAATCAATAAAATCACCTTCATATATTTTTTCTTCTGTTATAGTTTTCTCAAATAAATCCAACTTTTATCTTCCTTTCAAGTTTATAAAATTGAAATTTCTCTCAATTTTTATTATATACCAATTATTCACGGTGTAAATACCATTTGTTACTAATAATTATTGTAAGTATGAACTATATTTATATATAGTGATCTTTATTTAAACTTCTACAATTTAATAGAAAATAAATATTATCTAAATATAACCAATCTTTTTAATAAACTTTCTAAAATAAAATACACCTTCATATCAAAATGTGATACAAAAGTGCATTTTAAAGTCCAGCATATTAATTGGTTTAAAAAGGTAGCTCGCTTTTTTACACATATAACGCTTACACCTCTAAAACCGATGATTCCACTAATTTATACTACTCTATTTTGAAGTCTTAACTTATCTGCTACCATTGCAATAAATTCTGAATTAGTGGGCTTTCCTTTTTGATTGTGTACAGTATACCCAAAAATTTTATTTATAGTTTCTACTTGTCCTCTTCCCCAAGCTACTTCAATAGCGTGCCTTATTGCTCTTTCCACTCTACTTGGAGTAGTATTATATTTTTTTGCAATAGAAGGATACAATTCTTTTGTTACTGCTGATAAAAGCTCCATATCGTTCACTACCATACTTATAGCATCTCTTAGATACATATATCCTTTTATATGTGCTGGCACTCCTATTTCATGAATTATGTTAGTTATTTCACCTTCTAAATCCATAGGTTCCTTTTTTAATGGTCTTAACTCTACACTCTCTGATATTGAAACAACTGTTTTCTTTGTATCTGTAGCTAATGTATTATTAAACATTTGCCTTATTCTTTTTATGAACACATCCATATCAAAAGGTTTCACCACATAATAATCTGCGCCTAAACTTATAGCTCTTTGTGTTATTTTATCTTGTCCTACTGCTGATAATACTATTACTCTTGGCATAGGATCTATTTTCATCAGGTTTAACCTTTCTAAGACACCTAAGCCATCTAGGTGAGGCATTATAATATCTAAAACCACTAAATCAGGTTTTCTTTCTTCTATTAGTTTTAATGCCTCTAATCCATCCTTTGCTATGCCTGCTACTATAATATCTTTTTGGTTAAGTAGATAATCATTTAAAATATTGCAAAATTCTTTATTATCATCTGCAATTAGAACTGAAATTTTTGCTTCTTCCATCTTACTTTTCCCCCTTTAATATTTTATTCCAAATCTTAACAATTACTAATTCGACAAAACTAATGCTTTTCCTTCTTAAAGCAAATAATTTATGTTATTTAAATGGAAAATACTAAAAAAGATTTAAATCTCTTTAATATTTTCCATTTTATTTATTTATATGATGGTA
>CAYYWN010000383.1:0-2466 GCA_964474485.1 uncultured Clostridium sp.
AGTAGGATATGAAAAATATGAAATGAAAGTTAGTATATCAGAAGGAAAAACTGATCCAAAATATCATGCTGATTCTAGACCGCCATTAGTTGAAGCGGAAGCTACTAGAAGAGCTATTTACCTTTCTCAAATGGTAGATTCCCCTATATTTATTGTACATGTATCCTGTAAAGAGGCTATGGAAACTATTAGAGATGCTAACATTCAAGGTATACCTGTATATGGTGAAACATGTACACACTATCTTACATTGACAGAAGAATGTCTAGCAAAACCTAATTTTGAAGGAGCGAAATATGTATGCTCACCACCTCTTAGAAAGCAAGAACATGTAGATTCATTATGGGAGGCGGTAAATAAAGGATGGCTTTTAGCAGTAGGTTCTGACCATTGTGCTGTTAAAGGTGGATTTGAACAGGGAAAACGGAAAGGTATGGGCGACTTTAGTAGGATACCAAATGGCTGCCCAGGAGTGCAAGATCGTTTAGCATTGATATGGACTTATGGGGTAGAAAAGGGAAGAATTAATCGCCAAAGGCTTGTAGATCTTTTTGCTACAACTCCAGCAAAAGTTGTTGGATTATTTCCACGAAAAGGACAGATTGCTATTGGTTCAGATGCAGATATAGTTATATTTGATCCTGACTTCAAGGGTGTTATAAGCGTAAAAGATAGTTTATATGGCTCAGATTATAATCCTTTTGAAGGGCTTGAACAAATTGGTAGGGCAGAAAAAGTGTTTCTTAGAGGAAAACTTACCGCTGAGAATGGTAAATTCGTAGGTAAGCTTGGTCAGGGAGAATATATAAAAGCGAAGCCTTTTGGTTTATGTTATGAAAACTTTAAAGCTTCTAATACAAAAATACAACCTAAGGTTATAGTAGAATAGATGAGTTTAGGTGAAACACTTATTAAAAGTTAGTTATATTTTAATTTAAAATCAAAAAACTGTAGAGAAGGATATTTTGGTATCCTTACTACAGCTTTTTATGTAACATCATAAGAGGTATCTGGTGTAGTCCACTCATTTGAACTATATTATAATATTTTTTCCAGTATCTTAATTAACCTATTTTTGTAGGTCATTCCAGTTTAATGAAAGTTCACTTAATTCAATAAGTGCCGAAACTTTATCTTCTGCCTCTAAGGAGCCATTTAATCTTGCAATATTTCTATCTATTGCAATCATTTCATTTCTTTCAACGCTAAATTGAACTCTATTACCTACTACTTTCCACGCGGTTTTTAGTTTAATTAAATCCTCTTTTGCCTCAGTCCAATTTTCTGATTCAACATCCCTCTTTACGCTTTCCATATAACTTTTAACATTATCTTTTTCGCTAAATGGCCTTTTTAATACGCCACCTGTAGTCATTATTGCTATAAAAACTACTAATGCAAACACCACCATTATATATGCTTTATTTCTACTCATAATAACCACAACCACCTATTTATATATATCTTTTAGATTAATAATTTTATTTCTGTAAGTGTCAACTTTTAATTTCTTAGAAGAATCAAGATAAGCATAAAATACTTCTATAGGACTTTCGAAACCTTGTTTATTTAATTCTTTTAAAAGCCACTTTCGGTCGATTTTATACTTAGGTAAATTATCTTCAATTATCATGCCGTTAAATATTAATTCGTTGTTTACGTCTTGGTTTTTTAACTTGATATCCATGCTGTAGACTATGTTTGAAAATTCATCTTTTGTTAAAACTGAAAGCTGTCCATTTGTTTCAAGTATTGCAAACTTTACTTGATTTAAGTCGAATATATCCTTTAATCTAAGTAACCCTAAAATATCTATAAGGGTAAATTTAGATTTTTTTAGGTTATCTCCAAGGATTACACCATCATGAATTATAATTACAGCTTTATCATTAATAAACTTAGTAATCTTTTTAGAACGCAAAGTAATAAGCTGTAATATTGCAGAAAAGGCAGCCCAAGTAAAAAGACCTACCCAATGAGGCCAAGCCGAGCTAGCAAGATCTACTGTAAGCGATGAGGCTATAGATCCAATAGTAATTCCTACTATATAGTCGAAAAAGGTTAATTGAGCTATTTGTTCTTTACCAAGAAAGCGCGTAAAAATAAGAAGTGTAAAAAAGGCGATTAGCCCTCTTACAAAAACTACTAATGCTTCATTCAATTTTATCACCATCTAAAATATATTTGAAATTAGTATTAGTTTAATTTAAAGATATTATACGGCGTAAATATAATATCTTTAATCTTTATAAGCGAATGCATAAAAAGGAACTTAATTGTTAAGCATAATCGTAATGCATAAAAAGGAACTTAATTGTTAAACTATATTTATATAAAATGTTAAGGGAGCTTATTTATAAAAGGTTTCTCTGAACTACCAGTGATATAGACAACGAAGGTTTTCAGAAATTAACTATCAAGTGATTCTTAGACTCAGGTGGAGTTTGCTTATAAGGAATACATCTC
>CAYYWN010000384.1:0-2463 GCA_964474485.1 uncultured Clostridium sp.
ATAGATTCTATAATAAAATTATTTTAATTTGATTATAGAATCTATTTATAGAATTGTTTAGGGGGGTGCTTTCTTATGAAAATAAATTTAATTGGTGTACCAATATTTTACGGTTGTGATAATAAAGGTGTAGAATTTGGTCCTGATATATTAAGAGAAAATGGTATAGATAACATAGCAAAAAAATATGGTCATGAACTTTGTGATTTAGGAAATATTATTGTTCCAAAAGTAGAAGAAAGTCATAAATATGTTGCACATAAAACTATGAAGTATTTAGATACAGTCACAAAAGTAAATGAAGATTTAGCAAATGAAGTATATAATTCATTAAATTCAGGAATTTTTCCTTTTATTGTTGGAGGAGATCATTCTTTGGGGCTTGGTAGCATTTCTGGAGCTAGTAAATATTTAGATGATATAAGTGTTATTTGGGTAGATGCTCATGGAGATATAAACACAGATACAACCTCTCCATCTGGTAATGTTCATGGAATGCCACTTTCTGCTGCTATGGGTATTGGACACGAAAATTTAACAAATATTTTTTATAAAGGTAGAAAAGTTAATCCTAAAAATGTTTATATAATTGGAGCAAGAGACTTAGATAAAGGTGAGCAGGATCTTATTTATGAGATCGGTCTTAATGTTTGGTCCACAGAATATATAAAGCAAAACGGTGTAGAATCTGTTATAAAGGAACTTATTGAAATTTTAAATAACAAGGGTAGTAAAAATATACATCTAAGTTTTGACATTGATGCTTTAGACTCAAAGCTAGTTCCCGGCACTGGTACGCCTGTACCTAATGGATTAAGTATAGTTGAAGTTAAGTATATTTTAATGTCTATTTTAGATACAAAGGATGTTAAATCCATGGATTTTGTTGAGTTAAATCCTAAAATTGATAAAGAGAATAAAACTCTAGACTTATCTTTAGAAATGTTAGATCTAATTTTTAGTCATATTTAGATTAATAAAAATAATTTTCCTGTAGTTAGATTATAATTATATAATTTTCAGGATATCTTTTATTTAATTTAGTACAAAATAAAAGAATATAAAATAGTTGCCCACTTTTACTTGACTCAAACTAGACAACCTCTTCTTATTTAATAATAATAAGTTTTATGCTATAATTACTTTTATAGTTGTATTATTATCAGGAGGTTTACTAGATGAGATTAATTTTTTTTGATACAGAAACAACGGATTTAAGACCCGGCAGCATATGCCAGTTAAGTTATATATTGGTAGATACTTCCACGAAACCTCAAAGCACTATAGGGAAAAACATCTTTTTTTCAGTAGAATCTATGGAACCTTCCGCGGAAAAAATACATGGCTTTTCCTTAGAGTCTCTTTATGAATTAAGTGGTGGCCTTTATTTTGAAGATCAGTATGAAAGTTTCATGGATGACTTTTTATCTTCTGATATAGTAATAGGTCATAATGTTAATTTTGATATTAAGTTTTTAAGACATGAGATTGAAGGTTGCGGTGAAGAATTTAATCCCAAAATACCTTTTTGCACTATGGGCTACTACAAAAATATTTGTAGATTATCTAATAGTAGAGGGGATATAAAAAATCCTAAGCTAGAAGAAGTCATTGCCTTTTTAGGTATAACTAAGAATAAAATTGAAGAACTTAGCCAAAAACTTTTTGGTGGGACAGGCAATTATCACGATGCAAGATTCGATACTACTGCTACCTATTTAATAGTCATAGAAGGAATAAAAAAAGGTTTTATTCCTAAGCAGCACTTTTCTAATATGGTAGAAATTAAAAATAATATTTAATTATAAATGAATTATTTCACCTTTTTTAAGGAACTATAATATTAGTTAATAATATAAACTTTTGTTTTAATAAATTATATATTATTAATTCTATTACTTGTAAAGGATATATAATTTGTTTATAATGAATGTAGATAATATTTATTACTAATAAATATTGAAATAATTATTTTTAACGTAAAGGAGGATTTTACCATGCAAAAATATATTTGTATAGTATGTGGTTATGTTTACGATCCTGAAATTGGAGATGAAGATAACGGAGTAGAACCAGGAACTAGTTTTGAAAATATACCTGAAGATTGGCTATGCCCACTTTGTGGAGTTGGCAAAGATCAATTTGAAGTAACTGAATAGAATAAATAAAAAGTCTATACGTAATTGCGTATAGACTTTTTATTTATTAAAATAGTCGTTGATACAACTGAAAGCTTGTCTTTTATTTGATTATAGTTTAAAATCAATATGAATAACTATTTTGGAACTCTTGAGAAAAGGTGCAATCTTTCCAGCAAGAGCCATTACACTCGGACCCGAAACGCCATAACTTGTAAACAGCAGATCTCCACTGCTTTCACAAATCTTTTTATCTGCATTTGTAGCCCAGACTCTGGCTTCAAGCTTAATTCCCTGAATATCCTTTGTCCATACCTCGACAGTT
>CAYYWN010000385.1:0-2463 GCA_964474485.1 uncultured Clostridium sp.
TTTCCCCTAGTTGAAAAAGCTAACATAGCTACATTAGGTCCTATTTTACATAAACTTTTTGCTGTTTCAGCAGTAGCAATAGCTATAGATGCTAATTCATCTGCCGTTGGATTTGGGTTAACCGCACAGTCTGAAAATACCAACATTCCTTCATTTCCGTAGTCACAATCCGGCACCATCATAATAAAGAAACTAGAGACTACCGATACCCCAGGCGCTGTTTTTATTATTTGAAGTCCAGGTCTTAAAAGGTCTCCCGTAGTATGTATAGCCCCTGATACCATTCCATGAGCATCATCCATCTTAACCATCATTGTACCATAATAAAGGGGATCCTTTACTATTTTTAAGGCCTTTTCTTTAGTCATGCCTTTCTTTTTTCTTAATTCATAAAATTCTTCGGCATATTTATCTGTATTACATGATGTTTCAGGATCTTCTATTTGTATACCCTCTAGGTTAACCCCTAAAACTTTTGCTTTTGCTTTTATTATATTACTGCTACCAACTAATATAATATCCGCAAGACCTTCTTTATTGATTTTTTCACTGGCAATAAGAGTTCTATCTTCATCGCCTTCTGGAAGAACTATTTTTTTCTTATCTGCCTTCGCAGATTCCCATATGTTCTTCATAAACTCCATGTTCATTTCTCCTTTCATCTAATTAAGGCTGTTGTATTTAATATACTTTCTATAAACTTCAACAATAAATATAAAATCTTTTTTTATAAAACTCTTGTACATTGAAGTTTCAATATGTATTTCTCTATAGTATAATACTATAGATTGAGTTTTTTTTAAAGTCCATATTGACTTTAGTTTGCTAGTTTTTCATTTTTGTTGAAAATTTATTTTGTTAATATTGCTTTTAAAAAAATATTTTATTAAATAAAGGAGGTTTTTTTATGAAAGTAGCTGCTATTATCTCTGAGTATAATCCACTACATAATGGTCATAAACTTCACATCGAGAAAACTAAAAAAGAATTAAATTGTGATTATCTCATCTCTATAATGAGTGGGAACTTTGTCCAAAGAGGACTGCCCTCTTCCATAGATAAGTGGAATAGGGCAAAGGCAGCTGTTTTAAGTGGAATAGACCTTGTGATTGAACTCCCCGTAATATTTAGCCTTTCATCAGCAGAGTTTTTTGCAAAGGGCTCTGTGGAAATATTAAATTCTTTAGGAATAGTTAATTATTTAAGCTTTGGAAGTGAGGTTGGTGATATCGATTCCTTAAAACTTATAGCGTCTATTCTTTGCAACGAGCCTAATGGATTTAAATCCTTGTTAAAAGTTCATCTATCAACTGGCCTTGCCTTTGCAAAGGCAAGATCTCTAGCTTTAACTGAATATATTACTAGTAACTTTCCAATATATACTCTAGAGTTTATAACAAAACTTTTAAGTTCTTCAAATAATATATTAGCCATAGAGTATTTAAAAGCTTTGTATCGACTAAATAGCAATATAGAACCTTTTACCATAAAAAGACTTGGTTCAAACTATAACGATGAAGATTTAAATGAGAGTTTTTCTAGTGCAACTTCAATAAGAAATCACCTTAAATATTCAAGTGATTTAAAATTACTTGAAAGTCATATGCCAAAACCTTCTTATGCACTTATAGAAACTTTAATTAAAAATAATTATACTTTTCCTCAAGTAGAGAGTATCTTTCCATTTATAAAATATAAAGCCTTGACAGATAACAACTTTTTGAAACAAATTCCTGAGGCTTCTGAGGGATTGTACAATAAGATATATAAAAGTTTATGGAACGGCTCTAACTATGAAGAATCTTTTTCCAAAATAAAAAGCAAAAGATACGCTTCCACCAGGATAAATAGGTTATTGTGTCAGTATTTCATTGGCTTTGAAAATTATTCTATTGATAATTTAAGAAGGAGTGACCCAAGTTACATACGTGTTTTGGCTTTTAATGATAAGGGAGCTGAAATTTTAAAAAGAATCAAGAGCACTTCACCGCTTAAAATATATACAAAAGTGCCTAAAACCTTATGTCCAATGTTAGAATTAGATTTACAAAGTACCAAGGCCTATAGTGTATTAAATCCTTCTGTAAGATATAATGAAGACTATTTAAAAAGTCCTATAATAATTAAATAAACATATTTATTTTGTTAATATTCCTTCATATCTTTCAATATACTTTTTAGTATAGCTATAACATTAAAATACCTATATTATTTTAATGCTTTTATTTATTGGAGGAATAATTATGAAATTTCTTTTATTTATAACCATAGTTTTGATTATCATTTTATTATTTTATTTATTAAAATCTAATCAGGTAAATGTTTTAATGACCATAATACTAACTTATTTTATAGTTAACTTTATTTTAAATCCACTTTTATGTATGAACTCTTCTATAAACGGTGCTAAGCTCTTTTTCACATCTTTATTTCCATCTTTATTTCCCTTTATAATTATAACAA
>CAYYWN010000386.1:0-2459 GCA_964474485.1 uncultured Clostridium sp.
ATATTTACTATATTTATAAGGATTGATGCTACTAGGGGAGTCTTAGTGTTTCCATAGCCTCTTAATGAAGAATTTAATAAGACCATTAACATATTGAAAAATATACCTATAGAAGCTATCTTCATATAAGGAGTACCCATGGCGATTACATTGTTATCCGCACCGGTAATGGAAAGCAATTTAGAACTACCCATAAAGAATATTAAAAATCCTATAAAAGATAAAATACTTCCAATGATCAAACCTACAGTTAAATATTCCTCAGCTGCAGATTTTAAATTTGCCCCAACCCTCCTAGCAACTAGCGAGGTTATACCTACACCGATACCTACTGCTATGAAAATATTAGAAAAGCCGTACATTAATTCAGAGCCAAGGCCAACACTACTTACTGCAACGTTTCCACCATAACGGCCTACCATCATTGTGTCAAACACCCATACCATCATGTATAATATGTTTTCACCGACAGCAGGTAGCGCTAATGCTAGAACATCTTTTAAATCAGATTTTTGATATTTAAACAAGAAAAAACCTCCTTAACGCTAATACTGTAACCATTATATTATATAAGCAGATTTTAAAATAGATTAGTTACTAAAATAAATTAAAATCATTTAAATAAAATAGCAATAAGTAAAAGTATTTTTACTTATTGCTATTTTATTTAAGAGATATATTTATATTTGGTTATAGTATTTTTATGATTAATTTACATATTAATATTAAGATTTAGATACCTTTTTATTTTTATTATATATACTATCTACTATTACAGCAATTGCGTTATCACCAGAGATATTGCAAGCTGTACCGAAACTATCTTGAGTTATATAAAGTGCTATCATTAAGGCAAGTTGTGCTTCAGTGAAGTTAAGATTAGTTTTTAACACACCAAGAGCAGCCATTACAGCACCACCTGGAACACCAGGTGCAGCAACCATTGTTACCCCTAGCATTGCTACAAAACCTAGCATTTGAGCCAATGTAAAGCTAACATTATTCAACATCATAACAGCTATAGCACAAGATGTAAGAGTTATTGTACTTCCTGATAGATGTATAGTTGCACATAAAGGAACTACGAATTCTCTAATTTCTTTAGATACACCATTATTTTCAGCACATTTTAAATTTACGGGTATAGTGGCTGCTGAAGATTGAGTTCCTATCGCAGTTAAGTAACCTGGAACTTGATTTTTTATCATTTGGAATATATTTTTCTTTGATATAGTTCCGGCTATAGCAAATTGAATTAGTATTATTAATAAATGCATAGCAATAACTATTAAGAACACTTTCCAGAATACAGATATAATTCTTCCAACCTCACCTGCATAAGTCATATTAGCAAATATACTAAGGATGTAGATTGGAAGTAAAGGTATAATAACGTTTGAAATTGTTTTATCAACTATTTGTTGGAATTCAAAAGCAATTTTTCTAAGACCTTCACCTTTTACTGCAGCTATTCCAAGGCCTAATAAGAATGCAAATACTAAGGCACTCATGACAGTCATTATTGGATCCATTTCGATGGTGAAGAAAGGTTTTAAAAGATGCTCTTCTGGATTTACAGCATCACTTATCATGTTGGTTGCTTTAATGAAATTAGGGAAGACATTTACACCAACTATGTAAGCAAAAAATCCAGCAATTAATGTAGATACATATGCAATACCAGCAGTAATGCCAAGAAGTTTACCAGCATTGCTACCAAGATCTGCTATACCAGATACTATAAAGCCAAGAATTATTAGAGGTATAAGGAATCCTAAAAAGTTACCGAAGATAGAGCTAAAGGTAACGAATATCTTTACAACAACTTCAGGCATAAATTTACCAATAAGGATACCAAGTATAATTGCAGCAATAAGCTTAGGTATAAGTCCGATTTTTTTTGTCTTGTCCAATTAAATCACTCCTTAAAATTATTAATATGATAGGTTTATATAAAGTTTTTATAAAATAAGCCTTCAAAATTAAATGTAAGAAAGAAATTAATAAGATGAAGCTTTATTAAAATATTCTGAATATAAATTTAATCTTAATATATAGCATATACCCTATAAAGTCAAATAACAAAAGGAAATGTAGTGATTACACAGAAAAGTTATAATGAAGTGAAAACGTTTTTAAATGGGAGTAAGATGCAGTAAATAGTAGAATAAGAGAATAGATTTCAGTATTTTAAGGAAATTAGACTATGGATATGTGATAATAAGTTTGATATAATATTTATATACATAAGATAAAAATTGTATCTCACAGGGAAACAATTTTACGGAAGAAACCTAAATACAAGGAGGTAATAATATGGGAAGCAAAGCTTTACAAAAGTTTTTAAATGATAATCTTAACGATTTAAAAAGCAAAGGCCTATATAATGAAATTAATGTTTTAGAGAGTGCTAATGGACCAATAATAAAGGTTAAAGGTAAAGAGCTTATAAATTTATT
>CAYYWN010000387.1:0-2447 GCA_964474485.1 uncultured Clostridium sp.
AATAAAGTCCTTAAAGGCTTGGTCGTCTTCAGATCTAATCATATCCTCTAGATTAAATCTTTTAGTAAGATTTACAGTTCCAAAAGGTAGACTTATGCTTTCCTTTACAACACTTTCTTTTATCCAAGCGATTTCTGTACTAGAGCCGCCAATATCTATCATCAATGAATTTGCAGTAGCCATGCTATTAATTATGGCCATACAATCATAATTGGCCTCTTCTATACCAGTTAAGACTCTAATGTCCATATTAATATCTTTTTTTACTTTAGTAATAAAATAATCCCCATTTTTTGATTGCCTTACAGCTTCTGTAGCAATTACTATAATATCAGAAGTATCTAAAGCGTTACAAATGGCTTTAAAGTTGTCTAAAGTTTTGATAGTTTTAATAATTTTATCTTCAGAAAGAACTTGATCTATTTCAATATCTTCACCAAGTCTTATAGTTTCTTTTATCTCATCTATAATATGAAAAGAGCCACTTTCATTTATTTGAGCTAGGACCAATCTTACTGAGTTTGATCCTATGTCGATGATACCCAGTTTCTCCATAATACATATACTCCTTTTAATTAATTTCAATCAAATATAAGTATATACTATATTATTTTATAATACAGTTTTTTTCAATAGGATTATAAAAAATAAATAAATCTTATGTTAATGTGTAATATAATTTGAATATAACGCATGCATTTGTTATTATGATTGTAGTAAACATTTACATAGAGTTGTGATAGTATTAACAACCAAATCCAAGGAGGGGGAGTAGTAATGAAATTTACAGAATATATATATCTTCTTAAAAGAGAACTTGCACCTGCATTAGGGTGTACAGAGCCGATAGCAGTAGCTTATGCTAGCGCTAAGGCAAAAGAAGTACTAGGATTTATGCCAGATAAAGTAGAGGTTTTAGTAAGTGGAAATATCCTTAAAAATGGGATGGGAGTGGGTATACCAAAGACAAAAATGACAGGACTTGATATAGCAGCAGCACTCGGAGCGATTGGGGGAAATCCAGATGCAAAGCTTGAGGTTCTTAAAGATATAGAGGACAGACATATAGAGGAAGCAGTAAAGTATTTAAAAGATAATAACTTGAAGATAAAATTAAAGGATACCAAAAGCAAGCTGTACATAGAAGTTTTATGCAAAAGAGGGGAAGATGAATCTAGAGTTATTATAAAAAATGAACATACTAATATAGTTTACATATCTTTAAATAGTCAGGTTCTTTATAAAAAGGAAGAAAAAGAAGAAAATAAACTAGAGGATGAAGTAAATGAAGAAACTAGAAAATGCAATGATAAGGTAGAAATTAGTATAAAAGATATACATAATTTTGCAACGAAGATAGACTTTGAAGATATAAAGTTTCTTTTAGATGGTGCTAAAATGAATAGAAGGGTTGCTAAAGAAGGAATTGAACATGAATATGGATTAAAGGTAGGAAAGACATTTCATGAAAGTATAGGCAAGGGGATTTTTGCAGATAGCATTGAATCTCATGCTATCGCCATAACAGCAGCGGCAGTGGATGCTAGAATGGATGGATGTGTATTCCCCGTTATGACTACTGCAGGTAGTGGAAATCAAGGACTTACTTGCACACTACCTGTAGTTGCTGTGTTTGAAAAGTTAGAAAGTAGCGAGGAAGAACTTTGTAGGGCACTAGCTATAAGTAATTTAGTTACAGTCCATATAAAAAGCTATCTTGGAAGACTTTCTGCATTATGTGGATGTGGTGTGGCAGCGGCAATAGGATCAAGCTGTGGTATAACATACCTTTTAGGTGGAAATTATGAATCAATTTCCCATTCAGTTAAAAATATGGTGGCTGGACTTTCAGGAATGATATGTGATGGAGCAAAGCAAGGCTGCGCACTAAAAATTTCTACATCAGTGAGTTCAGCTATTCAATCTGCAGTACTTGCTATAAATGGTATTGAAGTATCCTGTAAAGATGGTATAATACATGAATGTGTTGAACAAACTATAAAAAATTTAGGTAATTTAGCCATAGCTGGTATGGTGGATACGGATAAAGTTATTTTAGATATGATGGTTTGTAAGTAATTTTAAAGTAAGTAGGAGGGATATGGTTATATTATGATGTTATACGTATTAATCTTTTTAGCAAAAATAGTTGAAGTATCGCTTATGACATTAAGAACTGTACTTATAACTAGAGGAGAAAAGGTAGTCGGATCTATTATTGGTTTTTTTGAAGTTATAATATGGCTTTATTTAGTTAGTACTGTGCTTGTCGGAATAAGTGAAGATCCTATTAAAATGGTAGTTTATGCTCTTGGTTTCTCTGTAGGAAATTATGTTGGCTCATTTTTAGAGGAAAAGTTAGCAATAGGTCTTTTAACCATCAGTATAGTGGCTTCAGCTAAAGATGCTGTTATAATAGCAGAAAAACTTAGAAAAGATAATTTAGG
>CAYYWN010000388.1:0-2446 GCA_964474485.1 uncultured Clostridium sp.
AATAATAGATAGTTGCCAGGGTATAATCACAGTCTCTGAATGGTCAAAGCAAGATATACTAAAGTTTTTTCCTATGGACCCTGACAAGATTTTTGTAACTCCTTTAGCCGCCGATAAAAAATATAGGCCTTTAGATAAAGCTAAATGTAAAGAAATAATTCTAAAATCTTTTGGCATAGATAAAAAGTTTATTTTATACTTAGGTGGATTTAGTCCTAGAAAAAATGTTCGTGGGCTAATAAAGGCTTTTAAAGATGTATCTAAGGATTTAGATGATGAATATGAATTAGTGATTTTAGGCTCATTAAAAGATGAGGGTTCTCTTCTTTTAAATTTTGCTGAAGAAATAAATATAAGATCAAAGATACACTTTTTAGGCTTTGTAGATGAAGAGATGTTACCTATTTTCTATAATAGCTGTGAGTGCTTTGTTTACCCCTCTCTTTATGAAGGTTTTGGTCTACCGCCTTTAGAGGCTATGAGTTGTGGATCCGCTCTTATATCCTCTAATACAACCTCTATTCCTGAGGTAGTAAAAGATGCTGGTTATTTAATAGATCCTAAAAAATCAATTAACATATCAGAAGCTTTATTTGAAGTTCTTTCTAATGAAGATTTTAAAATTAATCTTTCAAAAAAGTCTCTTGCAAGATCTCTAGATTTTTCATGGGAGATGACTAGTAAAAATACCTTAGATGCTTATAATAAAGTTGTTAGGTCATGTATATAGTAGTAATTTAAAAATGGACAATCAGGATGTATTATTATATATCATCCAAAGTTGTCCACTGTATTTTTATTACTTTAAGTAAATATTTAAATATACAAAATACATATTTTTAATAGATATTTATTCTATTTTCCCATTAAATCTTTCATGTCTTTTTCCACATTATTTTCACTATTAATAATCTTAATTATGTCTTCATTGACTTTATCTTTGTTTTCTAAATCACTTATATTTATTTTTAAATATGTCCCATTTCTATTGATGTTATCTAATATCCTCAAAGGTTTTCTTTCATTTATAAAACTATAATTAGTATTATAAATTGAATCATCTTGATACTTATTATAACTTAAAAATATATTATAAAAATTAGCTGCCTCTAAAACACTATATTTTTCCAATAAAGTAAACTCAATAAATGTTTCAGCCAATTTTTTATTTTTACTTTCTTTCATTATCGCAAAGTTATATCCTGAAGATAAAACATCCCTATTTCCACCGGGCTCAAAGCCAGGTATCTTAGATACTCCAAGCGATACTTTTTTATTAGATGGTACATTTTTGTATATATACTTTAACGTTTTATTGTTTCCTACTATAAAAGGTATATCTCCATTTATTAATAACTTAGTTGCCTCATCTTCATTTAATATGCTAGCCTTATCCCCTCTAAATATTTCTTTTAGAACTTCCATCGCTTTTATTTCACTTACATAATTATCTTTTTTAGACTTATCTACTTTAAGCTGATTTATAAGTATATTGTAAAATTCAAAGTAATCTTCTCCTGTGTATGCTAATATATTATTATTATTATTCATACTATCTTTTAAAGACATTAAGTGATTCCACGTCCTTATATCTTCTATATTTAAGTTATTAATATCTAGAAGTGATTTATTATAATATAAAACTACCGGCTGATCATAAAATGGGAATGCCATTATTTTATCTCCCACAGTAACCTGATCAATACGCTCTTTTCTTATTGAATCCTTATAACTTGAAATAAACTCATTAACCTCTGAAAAAGAAAGTGGATATTTACTTCCGAAATAATTTACATATCTTGAAGGCATTATTACTATATCCGCATCATTATTTGGTGTTTTCAAAGAGTCTTCAAATCCTTTTTTAAAATAACTTTCTTTTATTTCTTTAATAGTTATATTTACTTTAGGATTGTCTTTCTTAAACTTTTCACTTAAATTTAATAAATAATTATAATTTTCACCTTCAGCTAGAATCGTTAAATTCCCCTTTAAAATCCCCATATCACTATTGTTTTTGGAAATCTTATAAAAAACTATAAATATTATGCTTAATATTACACATATAAACATAAAAATTCTCTTTTTCACTTTTAATCATCCTTTTTTAAATTTAGTATATCACATCTATATTAAGGTTTATAATTAATGCTGCAAATTCTAATTTTATACTTCCAAGTTCTCCTCTATAAAATCATTTTCAAATAATATATTAGCCAAAATCATAGCACTGAATCCAGCTACTAATTTTGATATTATAAAAACTCCTAGAGCCTCAGGCTCTTTAGCAGATATAAATCCCATCTGTCCACCAAAAAAAAAGGCCCCACTTACACTAAAGGCTGTACATAGTACCTTTCCTTTAATATTCATTTCCTTAAAGCTTGCAAACACTCAAAGATTACTCGCAAAGCAGCCTAAAAATGCAGCCACGTATACTGACACC
>CAYYWN010000389.1:0-2437 GCA_964474485.1 uncultured Clostridium sp.
AGGATTTGGAAGAGACCTTAGAAAAGGACTTTTTACCAAGGTGGAAGATTTCTCTATAGAAGAGTTCGATAAGCTTGGGACCTCATCACTTATTACTAGAACTACTAATGATATTACCCAGGTTCAACAAGTTCTTGTAATTATTATGCGTATGATGATAAGTGCACCCATGATGTGCATTGGTGGTATTATTATGGCTGTTTCAAAAGATAAGAAACTTTCTATTATTATTGTAGTAGTTATTCCAGTACTAATTGGAGCTATAACTATTATAGCAAGAAAGGGACTACCTCTTTTTAAATCAATGCAAACAAAGCTTGATAATTTAAACTTAGTACTACGAGAAGGGCTTACAGGCATTAGAGTAATACGTGCCTTTAACCGCAATGATCATGAAAGAAAGAGATTTAATGAAGCAAACTATGATCTTACAAATACAGCTATTAAGGTAAATAAGCTTATGGCCATCTTAATGCCGTTAATGATTCTAGTTATGAACTTTACAACAATTGCAATTATATGGTTTGGAGCAAAACGTATTGATGCTGGTAATATGCAAGTGGGAGATTTGATGGCATTTATACAGTATGTTATGCAAATAATGTTCTCTTTAATTATGGTTTCCATGATGTTTATTATGATACCACGTGCATCAGTTTCTGCAGTAAGGATTAACGAAGTTTTGGATATAGTTCCTGAAATAAATGACCCTGAAATTATCAAAAAGTCCATATTAAAAAAAGGTTATATTGAATTTAAAGATGTTAGCTTTCACTATCCAGGGTCAGAAAGTTCTGTTATAAGAGATATTTCTTTTAGTGCAGGTCCTGGGGAAACTACTGCAATTATTGGCGGTACTGGTTCAGGTAAATCTACACTTATAAGTCTTATACCAAGGTTTTATGATATTAATAGTGGGAGTATTTTAATTAATGGCGTAGATTTACGAGAAATGTCTCAAGAGGATCTTAGATCTAAAATAGGATTTGTTCCTCAAAAGGCTGTATTATTTACAGGAACCATTTCAGATAATATAAGATATGGTAAAGAAGATGCTACAGAAGAAGAAATAAAAAGAGCAGCTAATACAGCTCAAGCTACAGAGTTTATATCAAATATGAAAGATGGATTTGATTCAATGATATCTCAAGGAGGTAGTAATGTTTCTGGTGGGCAAAAGCAGCGTTTAGCTATTGCTCGTGCTTTGGTTAGAAGACCTGAAATATATGTTTTTGATGATAGCTTCTCCGCCCTTGATTTTAAGACAGATGGAAAACTTAGGGCATCACTTAAAGAGGAAACTAAAGAGTCTACAGTAATCATTGTTGCTCAAAGAGTAAGTACTGTTATAAATGCGGATAGAATTATAGTTTTAGATGAGGGAAACATAGTAGGTATGGGTACTCATAAAGAGCTTTTAGCTAGTTGTGATGTATATCATGAGATTGTATCCTCACAACTTTCAGAGGAGGAGATAGCATGATGAAAAATACAGAAAGTAAAGCCAAAAGCCATGATAAGGGACCCATGGGTGGTGGACCTGCAATGGGAAGACCTGTAGAAAAGGCAAAAGATTTCAAAGGAACAATGAAGAGGCTTATTACTTATCTAAGGCCTAGAAGATTAAGCCTTATAGTAGTTTTTATATTTGCTATATTAAGTACAATTTTTAGTATAGTTAGTCCAAAGGTTATGGGGAAAGCTACCACTACGTTATTTGAAGGAATCATGGGAAAAATGGCACTAGAAAAGCTATTACCACAACTAGATACACTTACTAAGCTATCAAAAAATCCAGCCACTGCTACCCCAGATGTTATAAAGGGTATATCAGCAATTAATAAAAAGGTATCTGAAATAATGAACTTAAACGGTGGAAAGATAGATTTTGATTATATTTCGCGTATAGTTTTAATATTAATAGGGCTTTATGCTATTAGTGCTATATTTGCATATGTACAACAATATGTAATGGCAGGGGTTGCTCAAAAGACTGTTTTTAATATGAGAAAAGATGTAGATGAGAAGCTTTCACGCCTACCACTTAAGTTTTTTGATTCTCACACTCATGGTGAAATATTAAGTCGTGTAACCAATGATATAGATACTGTCTCTAGTACACTTCAACAAAGTTTAACACAACTTATAACATCATTAGTTACTATAATTGGTATTATTATTATGATGTTAACCATAAGTCCTGTATTAACTCTTGTTACAATTGTAACTTTACCACTATCTATTTTTGTAACAACAACTATAGCAAAGCGTTCACAAAAATATTTTGCAGATCAACAAAAGGCACTTGGGAAACTTAATGGACATGTAGAGGAAATGTATACAGGTCATAAAATAGTAAAGGCCTTTGGGCATGAGGAAAAGTCTATAGAAGAATTCAATGACATAAACGAGGAACTCTACAATGTAGGATGGAAAA
>CAYYWN010000390.1:0-2434 GCA_964474485.1 uncultured Clostridium sp.
ACTATTTAAATAACCTTAAATTTCATATCTTTAATTGTAACATTTATTATTTAAATAAATACTTTAATAATATAGAAAAGTATTTATAATATTCTTTTAAACATGAAAGGATGGTATATATGAAATATGAAATAATAGATTGTATTGATGCAGGAACAGAATTTTGTGCTTAATACATAAAAATACATCATATATACCATAAATATTTATTTATAGTTTATTTCTAAGCTATGACTTTTTTCATTAAAGTAAATAGATTCTATAAGTTCTCTTAATATATATTTCTTTTCCTCTAAGGTAATATAATCTTCAAATAGTGATATATTAAGTTCTTCTTTCGAAAAAAGCTTTAATAGATAATTATTTTTCAGATAAAAGCTTCTAGATAATTCTTTATCTTTTAAATCATTAATAGAATCTTCTAACTCTAATATCTTAGGTTTAATGTGTTTTGAGAGTTCAGGACTTGAAGATAATTCATCTAATAGGTTTTGGATTTTGATATTTTTATGTTGTATCTGCTTATTAACATTAAGAGAATATAAAGAGTAATCTTTTACCTTCATGGTATTAAAAAGAGCTTCAATAAATTTAGAAGTATCAATTGAAATTCTATTTATATTTTCCATTACAATAGTTTCTATTTCATCTACTCTTACATTTCCATTGTCACATAACTTGCTCTTTGATTTAGACTTATTTTCACACACATAATATAATATTCTATTATTAGAATTAGCTGAAATATGCCCATGTTTAATATACATATTTCCATTACAATTAGCACATTTTAATATACCAACTAAAAGAGCCCTATTTGATGTACCTTTAGAGGGTGGCCTCTTTGCATTAGTATCTAGTATGTTTTGAATCTGTAACCACTTAGCGCTATCAATTATGCCCTTGTGATCACTTATGGATGCTATCCACTCAGATCTATCTCTTTTTTGTGTTATATTCTTGGTTTTATTATAAATTAAAATACCATTGCCCTTAGTACTCCCAAAAACATTTATATTATTACTATCTAAATAGTTTAATACATCAGGGGAACTTTTAACGTATACTGGAGATCTTAATATAACCTGGACCCTTTTAGCAGTCCAATTAATATTAGATTTTGCCGGTATAAGATTTTCATTAAGAAAATCTTTAACCTTATTTAAAGATCTTTTTTTATCATATAAATCATATATAAGCCTTATAGTTGTAATTTCACTTTCAATAGGAGAGAGTACATAAATTTTTTTGTTTATTTTACTATTCTCATAAAAGGTTTTACACTGACTTTTATAGCCTAAAGGGGTTTGACCACCAAGCCACTGACCTGATTTTGCTAATTGAAGCATATTATCTGAAACCCTTTGAGCAGTAGTCTCACGTTCTAGCTGAGCAAAGATAGAAGCTATATACATCATAGCCTTACCCATAGGGGATGATGTATCAAATTGTTCTTTGATACTAACAAATTGTATATTTAAGGTATCTAATTCATTAATAATGTTTGTAAAGTCATATAAGTTTCTACTGATTCTATCTAATCTGTAACAGACTATAGAATTAAATTTATGACATCTAGCATCCTCTAGCATTTTTTTAAATTCAGGCCTTTCGGTGTTTTTACCAGAGAAGCCCTCATCTTCATAAATAAATATTTCATCTACAATTTTATTTTTGCAATAATCAGTGCAAAGGTTAATTTGGTTTTCAATAGAGTCCCCAATATTAGTTATACTTGACTTTCTTGAATAAATAGCTATTTTCATAATACTTCACCTAAAAAATAATAATAATAATATAGTATTCCATTTAATATATAAAGGTTCATATGTAAGCATTCAAAATCTAAAGGAGGGTTATAGTTTGAAAAAAAAGATAGAAAAAGTTTTGGATAATAATTATAAAGAGAAAGTGTCTAGAGATACTTTACTTAATAATTTAGTAGAAATTATATCCTTAAAATTAAATAATGATGATCTAGAAGTGTTATACAATAGCTTTAAAGATGAAAGAGATAAATAAAAAAAGAATTATATTGTTACTTTTCTTTTTCATATTTATAAGCTTTAAGAAATTTGCAGCCTTTAAAATTTTATCACCTTTTGAAAAGTCTTCATTACAATTTATTGTTATTGCAAGTTATATATATAATAACACCATGACTTTAGATGTGAGAGTTTCAGTATTTTTAATATTAATAATGAAGACAAATTAATATAAAAATGCTATAATACCTAGGAAAAAGAGAGGTGGTACAATGAAAAATATAGCTGGAGAAGGTTGCGATATTTTAGTGCCTTTTAATGAGAGAAAGCCATTAAAGGACATAGAAAAAAGTCTTATAAAGACATATAAAAAGCATGTTTGGTCTAAATTTATTAAGGCCATAAAAGAATATAAATTGGTTGAAGAGGGAGATAAAGTTGCTGTTGCT
>CAYYWN010000391.1:0-1024 GCA_964474485.1 uncultured Clostridium sp.
TTCTTCCATATAATGAGTAGTGAGCAATATGGTTTTACCTTCACTTTTAAGGTTCAAAATGATTTCTCTAAGGTTTAGTGCGGATTGTGGGTCTAGTCCTAAGGTAGGCTCGTCTAAAAGTAGTACAGGTGCCTCTGAAATAAGGGCTTTACCTAAGGCTACCTTTTGTTTCATGCCTGTAGAATACTTCTCCACTAATACATCTGCCTTTTCCTGAAGCTCTAACTTCTTTAGCATCCTAGAAGCTCTTTCTTTAGCCACTTTACTACTACAGCCATAAAGTGAAGCAAAGTATTCTAAGTTTTCCCTTCCTGTTAGCTTCCAGTACACACTTCTATCTCCTGCAAGTACTGTCCCTAAGTTTCTTAAAGCCTCCATTTGATTTTTATCTACATCTTTTCCCATAACCTTAACCTGCCCCGATGTTGGTCTTAAAAGTCCTGTTATCATCTTTATAGTAGTTGTTTTACCTGCTCCATTTGGTCCTAAGAATCCAAAAACTTCTCCTTTATAAATATCAAAACTTATACCATCCACAGCCTTAAACTCTTTCTTATCTATGGTTTTTAAAAATTTCTTTTTCCTCGTTATAAAACATTTTTTTAAATTTTTAACTTCTACAGCACTTTCCATATAAATCCCCCTATAAAATTCATACTATTATCTCAATGATATCTCCGTCTTTAGACTTTATATCTACTATCTTTAATCCTTTGTATTTTTTAAGTAACTTCATACTATTAGAAATACTATCAAAATCTATAGCCTCTAAATATTTTATTTGATCTTCATCTATATTTTTAATGCATACCCTTTTTATAATTCTAAGTACAAGTTTTGAAGTTAAAAGTCTTGTTGGAAAAGGTATTTTAAATCTTTTTCCTTCTGACTTAACAGTAACTATCAAGTAAAACACCTCTCTAAAATGTTAATAATCCTTGGGTATTTTGAAAATAATAATTTTGGTGATACTTTAATAATCTTTAGTCTTATTAAGACATAACTTGAGTTTTAATTGTTATTC
>CAYYWN010000391.1:1034-2429 GCA_964474485.1 uncultured Clostridium sp.
TATTCTATTATCACTTCTACAGTATCCCCATTTGAACTTTTTACATCTACTATTTTCCCTGTTAACCCTTCATCTATAGCACTTATAAGCATATCCACATCTACATTTTCCATTCCTTTTATATTTGAAGGAATCTTTTTACAAGAACCCATTAAAGACTTTATAAATGTTACTGGAAGTTGAACATTTACATTATCCTCGTCTCCCGACATAACTTTTATCTTCAACATCTTCTCATCATTTGACTTTGTTTTAGACATAGCCTCAGGTTCTACTGACTTGTTTAAAGCCTCTATTAATTCTGAAGCCTTTTCCGAAGTAATCTTTCCCTCTTCAACCATTTTTAAAACTCTTAATACTTCCTCTCTCATAAATATCCCTCCATTATTTTAAATTAATGTATTATTATTACTTCAAATAGTAAAATTTTTTAACTCTTTAACATTTCTACAGCTTGTTCTGAAGTTATTTCTCCTCTCTCTAACATATCTAAGATTTCAGTATTATTTACAGAACCTTTTTTAGGTACGTCATAACCTAAAGTAGATATTACCTCATCTAATTTAGCTCTAACTGTAGGATAAGAAATACCAAGTTCTTTTTCTACCTCTTTTATACTTCCTCTAGATTTAAGAAAAAGCTCTACAAAATTAAGTTGATCTGCATTTAAATATTCAAATTTAGATAGGGAAAATTCATTTTCTATAGTAGTTCCACAACTAGAACATTGAAGTTTTGTTACTTTTAATTTTTTAGAACAAACTGGACATTTACTTAAAACTTTATATGACAATTTACCAACGCCTCCCTATAACTAAATTATATATTACCAGTCAACTAATTTCAATCGCTTTATTAATCTTTTTAATTATATTATGTATATTTATTAAATATGTTAATATTTATATTAATATATTCAATTCTCATATTAACATATTTAATTTCTATACTATCTTAATTGATTCCTTTACAGCTTTACTATCTTCTATTGTTAATTCACCCTTATATTCTACTCTTTCAATCTCACAGTCTTTACCTATGAATATATTGTTTCCTCTTACTACCTTTGCCTTAGTGCATTCTAAATATATTTCATCACCTTCAATGATTTCAGATTCTAGCACATTTCCTGAATAATTGTTAAATAAAGATCCTAATATATTTTCAAGTCCAAAGAAATTGAATATCTTTTGAGGTCCTATTTTTATCTCTATCTTTTCTCCTCCAATTTCCTTTGCCCTGCAGTAACCTCCTATATTTATAGCTATGTTATCTGCTGTAAGTAATCCTTTTATATTAAAGGCTCCAAAGGATTTAAATTCTTCTACTTCACAGTTTTCGCCTATATCCAAAACCCCCGTACATTTAAAGTTTTTTCCCCTTAATTATGAAATA
>CAYYWN010000392.1:0-2413 GCA_964474485.1 uncultured Clostridium sp.
GCCTAAGAGGAAGGTTGTATATTTGTTGGGAAATCAGCTGGAGCATTTGTGATGAGCCATACAATGATAATAGAAGGCAACGACGATGAATCTCCAAGAAAGTGTACACTAAAAATGGCTCCAGGGTTAGGATTTATAAAAGATATTATTATAGATCAGCACTTTGCACAAAGGGGAAGAATAGGAAGACTTCTAGTTGGGATAGCTGAAAATCCAGAAGTTTTAGGTATAGGTATTGATGAAGATACTGCAATAGTAGTAAATAAAAATAGAACATTTAAGGTTATTGGGTCTGGTGCTGTATACGTTATAGATGGAAGAAGTATAACTAAAAGCAATGTATCAGAGCAATTTCCAGAAGAACTATTAAGTATTTTTGATGTAAACATGCATGTCTTAAAAAAGGGAAATGGGTTTAATTTAAATAGTAAAGTTCCTTTTGAGGAGGATAGATTAAAAAATGAAGATAATTAGCTATAGAATATTTGAAGGAAGAAATATATATTCTCATAAAAAGTGTATAAGAGTAGATCTTAATTTGGAAGGATATAAGGATATTCCAAGTAAGGATATTTTACAATTTAATGAAAGGCTATTATATCTGGTACCAGAATTAAGAAAACACAGATGCGGAATAGATGAAGAGGGAGGATTTGTTAAAAGACTAGAGGAGGGTACCTATTTAGCTCATATATGTGAGCACATTATAATTGCAATCCATAATACATTAGATATGGACATATATTATGGAAAGGCTAGAGAAATAAGCGGTGATAAATACTATATTATATTTCAATATATGTACCCAAAGACAGCAATTAGTATAGTTAAGTTAGCATTAGATATTATTAATGCACTAATTAAAAATAAAAATGTTAGTATGGACCATAGATTAAAAACTATAAAGGATATTTTAGATTTAGAAGCAATAGGGCCTAGCACTAAAGCTTTATATGATGCTGCAAAGGAAAAAGGAATACCAATATTAGAACTGGAAGACTCAGGATTATATCAAATGGGATATGGAAGATATGGAAAACTAATAAATGCTACAATTGTGGATTCTACAAAATCTATTGGGGTAGATATAGCTTGTGATAAGTGGATTACAAAAAGTCTACTGGAAAACCAATACATACCAGTAGCAAAGGGCGGAGTAGTTAATAATTCAATAGGCCTTTTATTTCAAGGAAAATCTATAGGTTATCCAGTGGTATTAAAACCTAGATTCGGTAATCAAGGTAAGGGCGTAGTTTTAGACATAAAGGATGAGAAAGAATTATTAGAAGCATATAATAGTTTAAAAACAAATTTCAAAGATATTATAATAGAAAAGTATGTTAAGGGAAAAGACTATAGGGTATGTATGGTCGATAATAAGGTAGTTGCAGTGGCTTTAAGAAATCCACCTTATATAATTGGTGATGGAAAGCATTCTATTAAAGAATTAATAGAGAATCTTAATAGGGACAAAAGAAGGGGGGAAGATCACGAAAAACCTTTAACTCGAGTAAAAATAGATGAAAGTTTGATCAGAACCATAGGAGTAAATGGATATAAATTAAAATCTATACTAGAGTTAAATGAAAAGTTAGATCTTCTTAAAAATGCTAATCTATCTACAGGAGGATATGCTGTAGATTGTACTGATATAATATGCGAAGAAAACATAAGTTTATGTACTAGAATATCTAAGACTATAGGGCTTGATGTTTGTGGAATAGATATATGTTGTAATGATATATCTATTCCATTACAAAAAGAGGGCATAGTTATGGAAGTTAATGCAGCGCCTGGTATAAGGATGCATCTTTATCCTGATGAAGGAAAAAAGAGGGATGTGGCATCTAATATTGTAGATATGTTATTTGAAAATTCCCCTACTAGTATACCAGTAATATCTATAACGGGAACTAATGGAAAAACTACAACTACAAGGCTAGTAAGTCACACATTGTCCTTAATAGGATATAAAGTTGGTATGACTACTACAGGTGGAATATATATTGATAACAATTGTATAGAAACTGGTGATACTACAGGATTTGAAAGTGCAAGGACAGTCATAATGAATAAAGAAATTGATGTAGCTGTATTAGAAACTGCTAGGGGGGGGATCATACGCAAAGGCATTGCCTATGATCTTGCAGATGTAGGTGTTATAACAAATATAAGAGAAGATCATTTAGGGCTAGATGGAGTAAATAATATTGATGATTTGCTTCAAGTAAAATCCTTGGTGGTTGAGGCAGTAAAAGACAATGGATAGTCAGTTTTAAATGCTGATGATAATCAAAGTTTAAAAGTTATTAAGAAAGCTAAAGGTAGGCTTATATTATTTTGTAAAGCCAAAGAGTATTAAAACCTTCAAGAAAACCTTAAAAAAGGAGGGCCTCAGTTTTATAAAACTGTA
>CAYYWN010000393.1:0-2411 GCA_964474485.1 uncultured Clostridium sp.
AAAGACATTACCATTTGTCTTATGGTAACTTCTGTTTCATCTTCATATGGAACTATAACTAAGTCAAAATTTGATACTCTATCTATAACCTCATCTAGAGCTATAGGTTCTCTTATTTTTGGTATTAAAGTACGTTTGCTCTGCTTTGAAGCTTCTAGAGCTATCCTTTGAAGCCTATCTATTTTCTTAAATTCACCTTTTAATTTAACATCCACCCTTGATGTTAGTATAGGCGTAATTTCTTTAATTCCAAGTTCAGTATTTTTTTGAACTATTAGATCCATTTTTGTCGCTTTTGGAAGCCCTTGAAATAAATAAATTTCTATAGGACGTTCATTATTTATATCTAGCTTTTCTAAAAGTTTAACCTTTACTAATGTCTTATCTATGCTATATATTTTCCCTAGATACTCACTCCCATTCCCTATGTTTATTATTATTTTTTCACCAATATCAAGTCTTAAAACCTTATATATATGTTTTACATCTTCTCCACGTATTGAAGCTTCTTCTAAAGATATATCTTCTAGTGCTAGGAAAAATTTATGCATAATGCTCTCTCCTTATTTAGCTTTGGCTATTATACAATTCCATTCGCCATCTTTATTTATCTTAATAATTTCAAAGGCTTCTTCTTTTAACTTATCTATTACCATATCGCATCTATCATGAATTATTCCAGAGGTAATAAATAAGCCACCCTCTTTCAATACCTTTTTTATATCTTCAGTTAAAAGGCATATTATTTCTGCTATTATGTTAGCAACAACTATATCTGCTTTTCCCTTAACCACGTCTATAAGATTACCCTCGAGTATACTTATATTATCAATATTATTAAATTTAATGTTTTCTCTTGCAGAATCTACTGCTACAGGATCTAAATCGACACCTACAACACTTTTAGCACCTACCTTAGAGGCAGCAATAGCAAGAATTCCAGAGCCTGTTCCTATATCAAATACTGTCATATCTTTTTTTACGTAACTTTCCATAGCTTCCACACACATTCTTGTAGTTTCATGGGTTCCTGTACCAAATGCCATCCCCGGGTCTAATTCTATTATAATTTCGTCATTGGACTTTTCATAATCTTCCCATATAGGCTTAACTACTATATTTGAACCTATTTTTGTAGGTTTGTAATACTTCTTCCAGTTATTAGCCCAATCTTCTTCTTTTACTTTAGAATAAAGTACCTTACCTTCTCCTACATCTATTCCAAAGCTCTTAAGATCCATTATTTTTCTCTTTATATCTTCTACAATAGACTCCATTTCATCTTCTATGCTGAAATATCCTGTAACTACCGCAGCTTCACCCTTATATTCTAATATATTAATATCAGCAAAATCCCATGTTAAAGCCCCTTGCTTTCTTTTTAATATATCATTTGGGTCCTCTATTGCAACCCCTTTTACATCTAAACTATAAAAAATGCCTGAAATAGGCTCTATTGCTTCACTTTTCGTTATAACCTTTATTTCTAACCAAGTACCGTGCATATTCTTCAATCCTTCCTAATGATCTCCTTATTAGTTACATATATCTTGCAATGAAAATTCCTTATTGCTTCTATATATTTTACACTTTAGACCTTTATATGTCTACTTAAATTCTCCATTTGGTGTAACATATATGGTTAAATTAAAACGCAAAATGTCAATTAGTAAATTTATATTATATATAGTTTACTAATTGACACTTAAAGAAAGTTAGTTTTTCAAAAATTGAAAAACTAACTTTTAATTTAACTCTAATATTATTTATTTTTAAATATCTTTCCTATAAAGCCTGGTTTCTTTTCATCTTCCATACTTTCACCGCTAGCTTCTAAGAAAGACCTTAGTATCTCTTTTTGATTTTCATCCATATGTTTTGGGACATCAACTATTATGTTTATATATTGATCTCCTCTAAGATGACTATTTATCTTAGGTACACCTTTTCCTTTTAATCTAAACATGGTACCTGGTTGAGTTCCTGCTGGTACTGTATATACAACATCCCCATCTACTGTAGGCACCTTAATTTCAGTACCTAAAGCAGCTTTAGCCATACTTATATGTCTATCCATATAAATATCAAAGCCTTTTCTTACAAATGTTGAATGTTTTGAAACTCTTATGCTTATATATAGATCTCCTGGAGGGCCTCCTTTAGTTCCATGTTCCCCTTGTCCTCTTAAAGGCATCACATTCCCATCATCTACACCAGCAGGTATGTTTATTGTTATCTTTCTTTCTTTTTTTGTTTTTCCTGCTCCATGACAAGTGTTACAAGGATCTTTTATTGTAGTACCATTACCCCCGCATTTATCACAAGTAGATGAGGATACAAAACTTCCAAGTGGAGTATTTCTTTGAGTTTTAACCTGACCAGTTCTTCTGACTTTATCGCAGGTAGTTTTT
>CAYYWN010000394.1:0-2375 GCA_964474485.1 uncultured Clostridium sp.
ATCACAATTTCATTTTGAGATATTATAAAAATATTGCCTTCAACTACGCCGTTTATTAGAACATCTTCTGCAGTAACAAAAAGGCTTCCTTTAATAGTACCATTGTTTTCAAAATAATCCCCTGAGTAATAAAGGTTTTCCTCTATAATTTTACCATCTGGTATTATTTTCTGTAACTGATCTGTCTTTGTAGCACCTACCATAAGCATTGAGGCGAAAAGTAATATAGATAAGACTAGTAATCTTCCAAATTTCATTATTTAACCTCCTTAAACCATTTGTAAATCTTTAGATTCTTTCCAGCATCCTTAATAGTCTTTATAACTTTCGGGAATTTCCTAGAGCTAATTCCATATATGAATAATTTTCTATTGGCCTTTAATAATTTTGCCAATAAATCTTCATAGTCATTTTTCAAGGCTTCTATCCTGTCTTCAGCATTGTCTTTAAAGGCTTCTATTCTATCTTCAGCATGGTCCTTCAATGCGCCTAGTCTATCTTCAGCATTATCTTTTAATCCTTCAATCTCATTTAGTATCAGATCAAGGGCAGAGATTTCTTTTCTTGTGTAGATTGCCTTATTGACTGTATACAAAAAGTCTATAAACATAGCAGGTATAATAATATATTTCAGCAAGCCCAAAACCCCTATATTTTCTAAAAAGTCTGGTATGCTTTTAAACATCGGATTGATAAAATATATAAATAAATAGGCTAGAATGGTCCAGTAAATTGAAAATTTTAAAGAGATTCTACCATTTATATTTAAAAAATTACTACTATAGTCCCAAAGTCTTAGATTTAATAATTTTTCTAGTAAATATCCTGTTACATACTCTAATATACTAATTATTAAAAAAGCTGCTGGTAGAAAGAACAACAGGTTATCTTTGATTGGTACAAGTAATATCAATAAAAAAAATGCTCCAACTCCATAAATCGGACAATATGGACCAAATAATAAACCTGGAAAAACTAGGCTTTTGGTAACAATCGATCTATATACTGTTTCTAATAAAAAACCTAAAAAACTGTAGAAGATGAAATAGAAAAATAGTTGATCAAAATTCATTAAAATTCTCCTCTATTTTTTATAAATCTTGTCCCTACTACCATTGCTAAGCCTATAAAAAAAGTTGCTATCGATCCATATACATAGATACTCTTATCATTAACCGGTAGTTCCTTGGACTCGTTTATTGTAAATTGTTGTTCATAAATTGAAGGTGAATTTTCGTTATCAACTAAGGAATTACTAGGACCATCAGATATTGTTGTCCTAAGGATGTAATTACCTACAGTATCTATCAAGTTACCCTCTATAATAACAACTCCACCATGAATCACATCTGTAAGTTCTATTTCTGATCCATCAGGCTTAACAAGTATCTGATTTATATTAAACCCAAGGTCTAAGGTATATATTTCAAAACCCTTAATCTTTAGTTCTTGATGAATTATTCCACTATATTCAATACTTTCACTATAGCTTTGATTGTATAAATATACAGCTTTTATTCCACTAAGTTTGTTAAATAATTGAATATCCATCTTAAAAATCTGATTGTTTGAAAAATCTAGGAAATATAGTTTCTTTAGATTTCCTATTTCCCAAGGTATTTCTTTAAGTTTATTCTTGCCAAGGTCTAATATTGTTAAATTACTTAATTCTCCTATTTTCTTTGGTAATTTTTCTATTAAGTTATCTTCAAGAACTAACATTTCTAATGATATTAAACTGGATATACTATCAGGTAGCTCGTTTATTTTATTACTTTGCAACTGTAGTTGTTCAAGTTTGGCTAATTTTCCAATTTCAGCTGATATCTTAGTTATGTTATTAGCACTTGCATCTAGGACTTCTAGATTAGTAAGTTTGGTAATTCCTTGGCTTAGTTCAGTTATGTTATTGTCATTGACTATTAAAATTCTTAGATTTTGTAATGCTTCAAGCTCTTTTGGGATATCTTTTATTTCATTGTAGCTAATATCCAGCATTATGAGGTTTTTAAATATTTCAATTCCTGCAATGCTCTTTATTCCAACATCATTTATCATAAGGCTTTTTATTTCTAAAGCTTCAGTTGTGCTGATGGTGTCTGTTTCTTTTTTATCCATAATAATGCAGATTTCATTCCTTAGTATTTGGTCAGGAAATTGTTCAACCATTGTTTTTACTTCTTCTGCTTTAATAGAACTTAGCAATGTTCCAAAAAGGCCTATGGTTAGGACAACTATCAACATTAATACTTTCTTCATTCTTATACACCTATCTTTTCTTAATTTTAGATACAATATTTAGTTAATTATATCATTAAGGTAGTTATTTAAAAAGAAAAAAGAAGGATTGATAATCAATTCCTTCTTCTTTTTTA
>CAYYWN010000395.1:0-2369 GCA_964474485.1 uncultured Clostridium sp.
TCCAATTTCAATAGGGCCTCTTTAGCAGAACTTTGTTCTGATTCTTTTTTACTATACCCCTCACCTTCACCCATAACCTTATTATTAATTACAACTTTAGTATAAAACTTTCTTCTATTGGGAGGCCCCTCATATTTTACTAATTCATAATCAATTTCAACTTCTCCATCCTTTTGGAGTTTTTCTTGAAGAGTAGTTTTATAGTCTAGTACTATTTCTTGATTAATTGCCTTACTTATAATATCTTTAAAATTCTTTAGTATGAATCCTGTAACGTAATCTATACCCTTATCCAAGTATACTGCTGCTATTACAGCTTCTACGCAATCAGCTTGAATAGAAACCCTATCGCGCCCCCCAGTAAGCTCTTCACCTCTACTCATACGCATGTGCCTTCCAATTCCCCATGTTAATGCAATTTCATATAAAGAATTTTCGCATACAATAAGTGACCTAAGCTTTGTTAAATCTCCCTCACTTTTTTGTTCATAATTATTAAAAAGGTATTCTGTTATACATAATTGAAGTACAGAATCACCTAAAAATTCTAATCTTTCATTATAGTCTACATTTTTAAATTGATTAGCATAGGAACTATGAGTTATAGCTGTTAATAAATATTCTTTGTTGTTAAACACTGTATCAATTTGCTTTTGTATATTTTTTATGTTTTCTAGGTAATGTTTCATTCTTCCAACTCCTTAAAGAAGTTTATTCTTCAATCTACTAATTCTTTGCAAACTCAAGAATAAACTTTATTTTTTTGATAAATAAAGCCCCGTTATACGGGACTTTACACTATTCTTCAATATGCTCTTTTATATAATCAACCACATCTTTAACTATAACTATTTTCTCTGCATCTTCATCTGCCATCTCTAAGTCAAATTCATCTTCGAGTGCCATTATAAGTTCAACTATATCAAGAGAATCTGCTCCTAAATCTTCTATAAAAGATGATTCCATATTAATTTCATTCTCATCAACACTTAATTTATCAGCTATAATTGCTTTTATCTTTTCAAATGTCATATTATCACCTCCTAACGAAATTCTATAATTAGATAATATTACATATATTATTCATCGTCAATAGAAAGAACTTAATATTATAGGCTTTCTATTTCATTACTTATTTTTTCTATAATCTTATTATCATAAAATATAATAGCTTGCTTTATAGCATTTTTAAAGGCTTTAGCATCTGAGCTTCCATGAGCCTTTATACATATGCCTTTTACCCCTATGAATGCTGCTCCTCCATATTCCTTATAATCAAATTTAGTTTTAAATCTTTTGAATACAGGCTTTAATAAAAGTCCACCAATTTTAGTTCTTGTAGAACTCATTATTTCAGATTTTAAAACATCAAATATACTAGAAGATACACCTTCATACATCTTTAAAATAGTATTTCCTACAAACCCATCGCATACCAATATATCTGTATTCCCTAATGGAATATCTCTAGGCTCTATATTGCCTACAAAGTTAATAGATTCATTTTTAAGTAACTTGTAAGTAGCCTTAGTTAATTCATTTCCCTTTTCTTCTTCTTCACCTATGTTAACTAATCCTATAGATGGATTTTTAATATCTAAAATATTTTCAAAATATACTTTTCCCATATGAGCAAATTGCACAAGGTTATTAGGCTTACAATCTACATTAGCACCACAATCTACCACCATAAACTTTCCATTTTTACCTGGCATTATTGGCGCAAGAGCTGGTCTATCAATACCACTAATACGTCCTACTATAAAAAGAGATCCCGCCATAAAGGCACCAGTGCTACCCGCAGAAATTATAGCATCTGCCTCATTGCTTTTAACTAAATTTAATGCCTTAACTAAGCTAGAATCTTTTTTTCTTCTTATTGCCATTACAGGATGATCATTAGTACCTATTATTTCAGCTGCATTAACAACGGTAATTTTATTTTTATCATATTCGTATTTAGAGAGCTCTTTATTTATTTCATCTTGTTTTCCTGTAATTATTATCTGTAAGTCTTCAAATTCCTTCAAAGCTTGAATTGAGCCTTCTACAACTATTCTAGGAGAATTATCTCCACCCATTCCATCTACAGCAATTTTCACGGTTAACACGCCCCTTTTAATTTCAGATATAAAGAAAAGAAAGCCCTAAGACTTTCCTTCCTTACATTATTTTGCTTCAGTAGCAACTATTTCTTTACCTTTGTAAAAACCACAGTTCTTACATACTCTATGTCCAAGTTCCATTTCGTGGCATTGTGGACATTCCACAATTCCTGGCGCACTTAATTTAAAAGTTTGCGCTCTCCTTGAATCTCTTCTACCTTTAGAAAATTTTCTTGCTGGATTTCCCATTTATAACACCTCCTT
>CAYYWN010000396.1:0-2365 GCA_964474485.1 uncultured Clostridium sp.
ATGTGGAACAAAGCATAGATACATTAGAAAAAGAATTTAGATCATCTCATATAAGAAGATTAAATGAAGGCAAATGTACAGCAACTGCTGGAGCCGTATATTTAGATATAATAAGTAATCTTGAGAGAATAGGCGATCATTCTACAAACATAGCTGAAAATATAACTTCAAATAGTTTTAAATAATATATATGTATAAAATCAGTTGCTTTTAATTTAAAAGATAGCTGATTTTTTTGTTAAAATATATTATTATGGGAACAATATATTAAGACGGTGCCTTTAATAATAATCTAAATATAGATAGGAGGTGAATATATATGAAGTATAGAAAACTAAAAAGTATTTACAAGTTGGCTTTTAGGATAATGTTTATTTTCACATTAATTTTAGCTATAACTCCTTTTACCTATAAAACAGAGGCTGTAGAAAATAAAAATAAGATTATACTTATAGATCCAGGTCATGGAGGTATTGATGGCGGCGCTGTATCTAAAAATGGAACTGTAGAAAAAGATATTAATTTAAGTATAAGTAAGTTTTTAAAAGAAAACTTAGAAAAAGAGGGATATGAGGTTCATGTTACAAGAGATGAAGATAAAGGATTATATGAAGATAAAGGTACAGTAAGAGAGAAAAAGAATCAAGATCTTAATAATAGATGCATCATGAAAGGTAATACAAAATGTGATATGTTCTTAAGTATACATTTAAATATGTTCCCTCAGATAAAGTATTCAGGGGCACAAGTATGGTATTCAAATTATGAGAAAAGTAAAGATTTTGCAAAGATACTTCAAGATACATTAAAAGAAGAATTAAATCCTAATAACAATAGAAAAGAGAAAGCAGCAGAAGATACTTATAAGATATTAAGAGATGGATACAAAGCGCCTTGTGTAATAGTTGAATGTGGATTTTTATCAAATATAGAAGAAGAGGCTAAGCTTAAAACATCAGAATATCAAGAGAGTATTGCTAAAGCTATAACAAAAGCTGTAAATAGGTATTATGATAATTAAAGAAATTAGTTAAAGGTTTAAGTTATAAAATATTTTATGACTACTTTTTTAACATATCTAAGTAAAAGCCCATTCTTAATATTTTAAGAATGGGCTTTTTTTTACACATTATTAATATTTATAAGATTATAGAATATGTGGAGTTATTTATAAATTAAAGAATTATTTTTATCTATAAGCACCCACCAGGTATTTCCTCTAACTATAGGAATTTGGATTTCATTAGAATCATATATATTAATTTTATTAGTATCTTTGATCCATTTCATATTTAATGCTTTTCCACCGGAAAATAACATTCCTTCTCCAAAATTATTACTGGTAGAGCAGGGGAGAGATATAGGACCATCTACAAATTGAACCACCACATTTGATGCTTTAATGATTTCTTTATCTAAGGTATCTACATGAGGAAAATTTGCTAAAAAGTGTTCATATACTCCATCTTTATATATAAAGTTAGAATAATAAAGGTTGTTAAAGTTAATAAATACATACTTAGCGTCTGCCAAATTTGGATCCACATCAACCACATCTTTGAAATTAAAACTTGGAATTGAATCTAATTCAGTGGTACCAATGGATGATATAGGATAATTGTTTTGAGGAATATTACTATAGAATATAGCATTATAATTAAGCTTTTGGTTTTCATCTATAAATTCATAAATAATATCAGCCTTACCTAGACCACAAATTGAATCATTTTCATAAATATCAGTATAGTTCACTGAAATAGGTACAGTATCTTCATTATAAACACTAGTGATTACTTCACCAGTTATTGGAGAAACATTTATACTATTATTAGGAATATAATTTTTTTTGTAATTTATATATTTATATATATTAAATAAAATAATGCTTATTAAGATAGCAATTAAAAGTTTTATAATATAATCAAATAACTTATCTGTCTTCATTTAACTCTCCTATATAAAGTAAACTTACTTATCTTATTAAAATATATTACTTACATCTATAAAGTATGTTAAATAATTTTTAGTATTTAAACTTAATTATAAAAATATATTAATAATAAGGAGTTAAATAATAGATAAACTTAAAATTAACTCTAGTTTTTATTAATAGGAGATTTATAAAGGCATATATTATTAATATAACAATAATAAGAAAGCTTTAATAGAATATGTATAGTACAAAGGTTACTAAAGTATTAAATAAGTTATGAAAACGTATTGATTGGACCTTAGCATTGTGATATTATTTAATCGGTGGATCAATCCATTAGTCCAATAGATCTTGGGAGGCGAATTAATATAAACATAGTAATAACTAAAAAGAGTGGTATCCCACTGTATTTGCAAGTAAAAAAGCAAATAA
>CAYYWN010000397.1:0-2341 GCA_964474485.1 uncultured Clostridium sp.
CATCTGGTTTAACATCTGGTTTGACATCTGGTTTAACATCTGGTTTAACATCTGGCTTAACATCTGGTTTAAGAGAAAAAACAACTTTATATCTTTTTACAGAACCATCTTCAGCTGTAACATTAATTTTAGCTGTTCTCTCTTCTTCGCTTCCTGTTAAATTCTTAGCTTGTACAATATCAATATTAGCTTTAGTATCTTCTTTATCAGCTTTAATTACAGGAATATTAGTAGTTCCAGCTGGAAGTTGTTTATTATAACTTAAAATATCTTTACTAAATCCAGTAATCAAATTACCATCTTCAGTAAGTTTAGATAAGTTAGAATTAGTTGACTTTGCTGCCACATTATTTACCTTAACTAATATCTCGTCTTGTACCCCACCATATTTAACTATAATTTTGGCATCTCCAATTGAATGTGGAATTAATTTACCTGAATTTCTATCTACAGTAACAACCTTTGTATTACTACTTACGTATACGCTGTTATTAGTTATATCTTTAGACTCCCCAAGTTTAGTTTTAGCTATTATTTTAACTTCTTCTGGCTTTGCTAAAGTCATATTATAAGAATTATTGCTAGCTTTTATACTAGATATTGAATCTTTATAATTAATATCTATAAAAAAGTTAATTCCATTACCCTCTGATGAATATTGAGCTTCTAAATCATTAAGTACATTACGCTGTTCATCTTTAACTTTCCATATTACATTATATCCAGTTCTTTTATCTTTTAAACCTTCATATTTAATAGTAGTTTTAGTTTTTCCTTTTGCGATTTCTTCTAATATCTTTGCTTTAAATTCATCTTCCGTAGTAACCTTTAAATCATTAGTCTTAAGTCGTCCTATCTCTTCTAATATAACTTCATTAGTTTCAACGTCTGCATAGTTTGTAATACATCTTGGGTATTTCTCTGGATTATTAAACACTAAATGATCTTTCTTTAATTGGTCATCTGTAAGATTATAGTAATCATATCTTTTATAGTTCTTGTCAGCTATACCCACTGGGTCATTCCAAGTAAGATCTATCTGATACCAATTATCATTTACTTTTACAAGATTCCACGCATGTGCTTCTCCAGCTTCTCCAGGTTTTCCAGCTTTTCCAGTCATTATTCTTGCTTCAAGACCAGCATCAATTGCCATTCTGTAAAATAATAATGAATATCCCTGGCATACTGTTTCTTTAGAGTCACCACCTTTGTCCTTAAACAAAGCTGCATAAGCGCTGTGAGACGAATTCCCAGATTGTAGTCCATTTGAGTCATACTCCACATTAGTAACTATATAATCATGTATAACCTTAAGTTTTTCTTCTTCTTTCATATTCGGAGTGATTATCTTTGCAAGTATTTTTTGAACCTCAGCTTCAACAGCTTTTGTCTCTTCTGTTGTTTCTAGATACTCAAAATTATAACTTACTAACTTACCACCATAACTAATACCATATTGTTTAATTACATTACTGTGATAATCATCTGCTTTAAATCCACTAGCTGTTATCAATTCATTAAACTTCTTTTGAGAACTGGCACTTGTTCTAAATTCGCCTAAAAAGCTATCATCTAAATTGATTTCTGCAGTTACAGCTCCTATTTTAAGTGCTTCCGCTATTTCATCTTCTAGTTGATTAAAGTTTTTTACTACTACGGTACTTTTATAAGTTCCACCTAAGGTTTTCGCTAACGCTGAACTAATATTAAATGTTACCAACGTAGTTGTAATAACTAATGATAAAATAATTTGTTTGTAGGTTTTTGTGTTTTTTATCATTCTATATCCTCCTGATTTTATTTTGTCTCATATATATACTCCATATGAGTTATATATATCTTTTAATATGGCATACTTATTTTTAAGGTGTTTTTTAACATATGTTAACTCCATGGAAATTTAACACCTTACTTTTAAATTAATAACAAAGTACATAATTGCCATATTAAATATATCGTACATAATTACAAATAATTTAATAATTATTGTAGTTATGTAAAGAGGAACACCTACATACTGTAATAAAGGTTTATCTATACTACATACTGGGATATAAATATTCTATTATTTATATTTTAATACATTTTTATAAGTCATTAATAACAGGGATCTTTAACTTTATTTGCTTTTCTATCATATTTAACAGGCCTTTGTCTTTTGGATCTACAAATAGATATGAACATCCAAGCTCACCAGCTCTTCCCGTTCTTCCTATACGATGTATATATCCTTCAGCAGTTTCTGGTATATCATAATTATATATATGAGTAACACCAGTTATATCTAAGCCTCTTGATGCTACGTCTGTAGCTATTAAATATTGAATCTCACAATTTT
>CAYYWN010000398.1:0-2337 GCA_964474485.1 uncultured Clostridium sp.
TATACAGTCAATACAAGAACAGAGAGATCACTAAGAAGAAGTTGGCTGAATTGTGTGGTGTGTCAAGACCTGTAATGGATAAACTAATAAAAAATAACAACATAGGCAGGTAAAGCTAGTGAGATCTGAGGGATAATAAACTTTGGATCTTTCTTATTTTGTACCTTTAAAGATCATAAGGACTAGACCTCTGCTGTTGTATAGAATCAATACCCTCCCAGGACATTTTATGAGTCTATAGCCTATGAAAGAGAGGGGCATGGGGGAATGTCCACCCCTCGGTAATCTTGAATGTGACTCCTCACAACTTTATTCTATTTTTTTTCTTCTTCAGGGAGTTATATAACAGGTATTCTATAGGAGTATCCTTGAAATTGAGAAGGCAGTTGTAATAGCCCATGTGCACAGGCAGGGAAGATATCAATGTTTGTCGAATTATTTACTAATATGATAACGCAATAGTCTCATATATATTGCATGAATTTATGAGTTGAAAGAGGGAGAAAATTAATGACGCTATCCGAGAAGTTATTACCTTTTTTGTCAAATTACTTAGATGCTTTTGATCACAGTTCTAGTGCTGGACATAACTTAGAGTTTCCAGACTTTCAGCTCTATGCTCATGATTATCTTAGTTTTGCGGAAAAAGAACTTACTGAGAGTAGCCAAGATAGTTTAATTAATTGTGTCAGTCATTTAAAGCGTGCTGCGGAATGTCAAATGGACACGTTTATTTATATTTGCGGGCTTACTGGTTCATTGAAAAAGAAGAATCTTGGCTTTGATGCCAAACTTAATTTTTTAGAAGATATCGGAATTTTTAGCAGTCGAACACTTTCAAGATTCAACACCATTAGGAATAAGATTGAGCACGAATACACAATACCTCAAGTTAGCGATATTGATCTTTATTTTGATTTAGTTTCAGCATTAATCGCCATATTACAGGGATCTATGTATCTCTTAAGTTACGGAAGTGAACTGGTTTTTGATATATTGGATGACGATGGTAACTTAGTTGGTAACTTTAAAATTGAATATAATTACTCGGAGTTACGTATTAATGTTGATTGGAATATAAACGAAGAAGCGGAGTGTATTTCTGTGGGGTTTGCGGAGAATCGAGTAGATTTTTTGTACTTTTTAAAAGTCCTCATCCTGTTAAATCAGCTGTATTGCCTGAGTATTGATTATATGCTTCAGCAGATGGAAATAAAATCTTGTAGTTAAAACGGTGATTTAGCGGGCTTTGTCTGTAGTTTCAAGGGATGTGGTCAAATGTTAGCTTCTCTTATAAGGTGGAGAAGGTTGAAGACCTTTACATTTATAGTCACCTATGATATTCTTGAGGTGATTATAAGGTAATTGGAGGAAATTTCCATGACTACTACTGCTGAAGATGATAAGAAGAAGCGAAGACCTAAAGGCGATGGGTCGATTCAAGAGATAGCTCCAGGCAAATGGAAGGTGCAATTAGACTTAGATCGTGATGCATATGGCAAGAGACAACGAAAAAATTTCACAGGGACATCCCAAAAAGAGTGTATCAAAAAGTTAAATGCGTGGAAAGCTGAACAAGCTAAAGGTAAACTTATAGGGAATGATACCATCATATTCTCAGCCTTTATTAAGCGGTGGCTTGAAACTAAGCAGGGGCAACTTAAGAGGCAAACTTATGAGAGTTATGTCTATACATGTGATACCTATATCATACCTGTATTGGGTAAACATAAAGTACAGAAGTTGACCACAGCACACCTTAATGATTACCTTAAGACCAAGTTAATGAAGGAGGGTCTGGCCTCTTCCTCTGTTACAAGACAAAGGGCAATCATTCATAATATACTTGATTTGGCAGTTAAAGAAGGTATTGTAAGCTATAATGCCTCAGATAATTGTATGACTATATCTAAAGAACGTGGCGGAACTAATACGTTATCCCTTGAGGATATAACAAAGATTCTTAAAGTAGCTTATGAAATCTTTGAGAGAGATAAAGGTAAGGGGAATAGATTCTTTCAGATATATCATATTGTTCTTCTTGCTCTCGCTACAGGGGCTAGAAAAGGGGAACTTCTTGCTCTTAGGTGGGATAACATTGACTTTGAAAAGAAGGAAATCGCTATTAAGGAGAATCTTGTAGAGGCTAAGGGTGGACTTTTTATTGAGATCCCTAAGACTAAGGCATCAAAGCGAGTCATAGCTGTAGACCTAGAAACACTTCAACAACTACAGGAACTTAGGAAAATAAATAATGCGTTAATAGCTAAACCTACTAAAGATAATCCTGATAAGAAGGATGCTAAGGAATCTGAATGGGTCTTTTGTACAAGGGAT
>CAYYWN010000399.1:0-2333 GCA_964474485.1 uncultured Clostridium sp.
GTCTTGGTATTATGTCCTTTAGCTTTTCTGCTATAGCTCTACCTTTAGCATAAGCCCTTGAATCTGGAACAATCATAGATAAAGCATCTACCATTTCTCCATTTAGTAATATATCTAGTTTCACTAGATGAGTTGTACTATATCCTTTAAGTTCATAATCTAATGACGCATAACCTCTAGTTTTTGATTTTAGTGCGTCAAAAAAGTCATATATTATTTCATTAAGTGGTATGTTATAGTTTAAAACTACTCTTGTAGTTTCTACATATTGCATATCTATAAAGTCTCCCCTTCTAGATTGACATAATTCCATAATGGCTCCTACATAATCTGTAGGTGATATTATGGAGGCCTTAACTATAGGCTCTTCCATATGCTCTATTTCAGTAGGGGTAGGTAAATTTGCTGGATTTGTTATTTCAAGTAGTGTTCCATCTGTCTTTACTATTTTGTATATTACAGAAGGAGCTGTGGTTATAATATCTAAATTAAATTCCCTCTCTACTCTTTCTTGCAATATTTCCATATGAAGCAATCCTAAAAATCCACATCTGAATCCAAATCCTAATGCTGCAGAAGTTTCTGGCTCAAAGGATAATGCCGCATCATTTATCTGTAACTTTTCTAATGCTTCTCTTAATTCACCATACTTTGCACCATCCACAGGATATATACCACTAAATACCATAGGTATAGCAGGTCTATAGCCTTTTAAGGCTTCTGTCGCAGGTCTAGCTGCTTCAGTTACTGTATCTCCAACTCTTGCATCTCTGACATTTTTTATAGATCCTGTTATGTATCCAACCTCTCCTGCCTTTAACTCACCAGTTGGTAGATAGTTTGGAGAGAAAACTCCAACTTCAGTAACTTCATAAACCTTCTTTGTTGCCATAAGCTTAATTTCAGTTCCTACTTTAACTGATCCCTCCATAACCCTTATATAGCAAACTACTCCCTTATAACTATCATAAGAAGAGTCAAATATAAGAGCTTTAAGAGGAGCATCTTCATCACCTGTAGGTGATGGAACCTTTTCTATTATAGCCTCTAACACTTGATTTATATTAAGTCCTGATTTTGCAGATATTAAAGGAGCATCGGAAGCTTCAATTCCTATTATATCCTCTATCTCTTTTCTTATTTCTTCAGGCCTTGCACTTGGAAGGTCTATTTTATTTACCACAGGAACTATCTCTAAATTATGATCTAAAGCTAAATAACAATTAGCCAAGGTTTGAGCTTGTATACCTTGAGTTGCATCCACTACAAGAATTGCTCCTTCGCAGGCAGCAAGACTTCTTGAAACCTCATAATTAAAATCTACATGTCCTGGAGTATCTATTAGATTTAATATATACTCTTTTCCATCTTTTTCTCTTTTATATATAAGTCTTGCTGCTTGGGATTTAATTGTTATCCCTCTTTCTCTTTCTAGATCCATTTTATCTAAGATTTGACTTTCCATTTCTCTTTTAGCAAGTGTTCCTGTCTGCTCTAGAAGTCTATCTGCAAGAGTAGACTTGCCATGATCTATATGAGCTACTATAGAGAAATTTCTTATATACTTTTGTCTTTCACTTTGCATATTCATCAACCCATCTTTCTAGCAATAATGCTTTAGACAGTAGTCTTCACCACTATGAATTTAAATCAAAGTAAATTATATCATAATATATCCCTATTATGTATACAAAAAATTATTTCCCTATAGAATTAATTTTTATTTTTATATTACTTATGACTCTATCCATTGAATAATGAAATACTTCTTTATTTATAACTATATCAAACTTTGGCAATAAAATCTTTATATCTAGAGGATTTTTGTTATAAAATATTTTTATAGGAGCGTTATCAACTATATTATATAAATTTAAATATTCTTCTTTTATAGATCCATCCTTATATAATTTATCGTTAACGCTTATGATTTCTATGGCTTCACCCTTGATTTTATTGCACTGAATATTTATTTTTATAAAACCTGATACCACTATAAACAAACATGCTATAGATATAATTTTATACATAACTTTACTTTTCAAAAAGAGCACTCCTCACAATGAATTCTTATATTTAATATAATATTGTCACATCTTTATTATGTGCAATTCAATAACCTTGTTTATAAGGATGCTCTTATTTATTAAATTTTATTCAACATGTCACAATTTACATGTTACTCTTTCCCATTCAAATATTCTGCAATAAGCCTTGCAGTATATTTAGCTGACCCTGTAGCTTCTTCTATTTTATTTATCCTAGCTCCAACTTCTATAAGTATAGCATTATTACTTAGATCTTGATTAAAGTATCTAGTTCCCACATTATAA
>CAYYWN010000400.1:0-2331 GCA_964474485.1 uncultured Clostridium sp.
AATTTGTTGAAATTACTTTTTGATTGATTGTGTAAAACGACAATAATTATAGCCTCTACTGGTTTAATAGTTCAATTTATATCAAAAAAATCAAAGGACAAGAAAAGGGGAAGTGAAATAATTGGACATAATAATTAATAACATCTTATTTGGTTTAGTACTTTCTTTAATCGCATTTGAAATAGGAATATTTATAAATAAAAAAACAGGTGTTGCTTTATTAAATCCATTACTTATAGCAATTGCATTTATAATATGTTTCTTATTTGCATTTAATATAGATTTTAGTACTTATAATGAAGGTGGACAATTTATAAATATGTTTTTAGGACCTTCAACAGTTGTACTAGCTGTACCGCTTTATAACCAAATAGAATTACTTAAGAAAAACGCTGTAGCTATTTTTTCTGGAGTATTTTTAGGAAGTATTATTGGAATGTTCTCTGTAATGGGAATATCTTATTTCGTAGGATTAGATTCTACTATAATAAAATCTTTAATTCCAAAATCTGTAACAACACCAATAGGTATTGAAATAAGTAGTAATTTAGGTGGACTAGTTCCTATTACTGTACTTGCAATTATAATTACTGGAATTATGGGTGCTATATTAGGACCTGCTATATGTAAAGTATTCAAAATTAAAGACAAGGTAGCAATTGGAATATCAATTGGTACAGCTGCTCATGCTGTAGGTACTACAAAAGCTTTAGAACTTGGAGACACTGAAGGTGCTATGAGTAGCCTTTCAATTGGTGTTGCAGGTCTTATGACTGTATTTATGGCTCCAATATCTTATCATTTAGCAATATTTATGTATCATTTTATAAGATAGTTAATATAACTTATTCTTGTAAAGTAACATTTTATAAAAAATAGTATCCATCTAACAAAAATAGACGTTGTAAAATCAACTTAAAGTTAATTTTACAGCGTCTATTTTTAAATGGCTATGTTTTAGTAGCGTGTTGATATATACATATTTAAAACAGAGCCTTTTATATAAATTCAATATTCCAATTAAAATATCCTGTCTTCTCATTTTTTTCATATCTAAAATATGCTGAAAAGGTATTTCCTTTTTTACTCTTTAAATTTCTGAATCCTACTTTTCCATTTTTAAGTAATAAAGCAACCATTTCTTTAGAAACTTTTTTCCCAAAGGATGATATATATTTATCATCTTTCCATATGGTATACCTACATCCATTTTTCCAATTTGTACATCCAAAGTTTTTTTCATTTTCAATGACTGAATTTCCACATACAGGGCATTTTCCAATTTCCTCTGCACCTTCTGGAAGTTCAACCTTAAATTTAGATAAAGCTGATGTATCCTTCTTGATTTTATCAACAGCATTATTCGTAAAATCATATATCAAACTCATAAAATCAGACTTTTTAAATTTGCCCTTTTCTATATCAGATAATGTACTTTCAAGCCTTCCTGTATACTCAAGGTCTAAAAGTTCTTGAACTGGAAATATTTCAACTATATTTATGCCTAATTGCGTACATATAAGACTTTTTCCTTTAGTTCCTATGTATCCAATATCTTTAAGTTTTTTGATAGTTTCTGCTCTAGTTGCTGGAGTTCCTATACTAAATCCATTTAATATAGATTGCATCATCTCCTCAGAATCCTCTTTTCCCTCTATGCCCTTACCACAAGTTTCCATGACCCTAAGTAATGTTTTTTCTGTATGATGCTTTGGTGGTTTTTTAGTTACTTTATTTACTTTATTTGATACTATATCTACTTTTTCATCTATATTAACCATAGGAAGTATTGTATCTTTAGTATCTATTTTTTCAACTACTCTCCACCCCTCTACAAGTTGAACTTTTCCCTTTGATATAAACTCTCCTTGTATTTCCTCATTAAATGGTTTTAATCTTATCTTTGTTTCTTCAAACTCTGCAATAGGCATAAACTGCATTATAAATCTATTTTTAATAGCATTATAAACAATTTCTTCATCTTTACTAAGTCCATTTGGCTTAATATATGTTGGTGTTATTGCACTATGGCTTTCAACCTTTGAATTATCAAATACTCTTTTAGTTTTTACAAACTTAATATCTTTTTCGTAAGCTAATCCTATTTTTAATGTATTTAAAACTTTCCTTGCTCTGTCCTCTAAGCTCTCTTCTAAGACCACGCTTGCAGTTCTAGGATAAGTTGTATATTTCTTTTCATAAAGGCTTTGTGCAACCTTTAATACTTTATCTGATGTCCATCCTTTATACTTACTTGTTATATATCCTTGTAAATTAGATAAGTTGAAAAGATATGGTGCATAATCTTTCTTTTTTTCAGTTTGTTTGTCT
>CAYYWN010000401.1:0-2323 GCA_964474485.1 uncultured Clostridium sp.
ACTTTAGTATTGGCTAGCATAATAAAGCATATACTATATAGTAAGATGTTGGGAGAAATAAATTGAATATTTTGAAAGCTATGATTTTATATGAGCTTTTAAGAGGAAATTCGGATTTTAACTAAAACATTTTATAGCCTATAATAATATACATATGATGTAATAAAATATATGGAGGTGTACAAGTTGTCTCAAAGTATAAACATAACTTCTGAAATAGGTGAATTAAAGAAAGTAATGTTGCACAGACCTGGAAAGGAAATAGAAAATCTTGTACCAGAATACCTTGATAGATTACTTTTTGACGATATACCTTATCTTAAAGAAGCACAAAAAGAACACGATGGCTTTGCAAATATTTTAAAAGAAAATGGTGTTCAAGTATATTATTTAGAAGAATTATTAGCAGATTCTTTAAAATATCAACCCGTGAAAGAAGAATTTCTGTTAAAGTTTTTAAAAGAGAGCAAAGTAACTTCAAATCAAATCAAAGAATCTTTAAAAGAATACCTACTTTCTATGGATACAAAAGATATGGTAGATAACCTAATAGCTGGGGTTAGAAAAGATAAAATAAAGATTAATAAACCTTCTTCTTTGGTGGAACTAATAGATAATAAGTACCCTTTTTATTTAGATCCAATGCCAAATGCATATTTCACTAGAGATCCATCCACATCAATAGGAAAAGGGTTAAGTATTAATCATATGCATACATCAGCAAGAGGAAGAGAAAGTTTATTTTCAAAATACATCTATGAAAATCATACCTTAATTAAAAAAGATGAGACCCCACTTTGGTATAATGAAGATATACCTTATAGTTTAGAAGGTGGAGATCAGCTTGTGTTATCGGAAAAGGTTCTTGCAATAGGATGTAGTGAGAGGACATCACCAAAGGCTATAGAAATTTTGGCTGATAACTTATTAAATGCTGAGTCAGGTTTTGAAACAGTATTAGTTTTAGAAATACCTTCTTGTAGAGCTTTCATGCATTTAGATACTGTATTTACTATGGTGGATTATGACAAGTTTACAATTCATCCTGAAATAGAAGGACCACTGAATATTTATGAAATAACAAAAGATAAGGAGCAAAACTTATTATTTAAATCTCATAAAGAAGATTTAAATAAAGTTTTAAAAAGAGTTCTTAAACTATCATCAGTAGATCTTATAAGGTGTGGTGGAGGAGATGTTATTGCAGCAGCTAGAGAACAGTGGAATGATGGATCTAATACTTTAGCTATAGCTCCAGGAAAAGTTATTACTTATGAGAGAAACTATGTAACTAACGAGCTACTTAATAAAAACAACATAAAAGTATTAACTATGCCAAGTTCTGAGCTTTCAAGGGGTCGAGGTGGCCCAAGATGCATGAGCATGCCTATATGGAGAGAAAATAAATAATATAAAAAAACATATATGGAGGTATTAAAATGGCTGTTAATTTAAAAGGTAAAAGTTTTTTAACATTATTGGATTTTACACCAATAGAAATAAGGTATTTATTAGATTTATCTAAGGATCTAAAGTCTAAAAAGAGAGCTGGAATTCATGGTAAGTTATTAGACGGAAAAAATATAGTATTGCTTTTTGATAAAACTTCTACTAGAACTAGATGTGCTTTTGAAGTTGCTGCTCTTGATGAAGGTGCTCATGTTACATTTTTAAGTAATTCACAAATGGGTAAAAAAGAGTCTATTGAAGATACAGCAAAGGTACTCGGAAGGTTTTATGATGGCATGGAATTTAGAGGGTATGAGCAAGAAACAGTGGAACTTTTAGCTAAACATTCTGGAGTTCCTGTATGGAATGGACTTACAGATGGTGATCATCCAACTCAAGTTTTAGCAGATCTTTTGACCATAGAAGAGCATATAAGCAAACCTTTAAATAAAGTTAAAATGGTTTTTGTTGGGGATGCAAGAAATAATATGGGATATGCTTTAATGTATGGATGTGCAAAAATGGGTATGAAATATGTGGCTTTAGCTCCAAAAGAATTATGGCCAGATGAGAGTATAGTAGAAAAGTGTAAATTAATTGGAGAAAGTACTGGTGCAACTATAGAACTTACAGATGATGTAAAAGATATAAAGGGCGCAGATGTTATTTATACAGATATATGGGTATCTATGGGCGAAGAAGATAAGTTAGAAGAAAGAGTGAAGTTATTAACCCCTTACAAAGTTGATATGAATATGTTAAGAGAAACAGAAAATGATGATGTAATATTCATGCATTGTCTTCCTTCATTCCATGACTTTGAAACCAAAGTTGCAAAAGAAACTAAGGAAAATAATAATTTTGATATTAGAGA
>CAYYWN010000402.1:0-2307 GCA_964474485.1 uncultured Clostridium sp.
ATAATGAAAAAACATAACCTTAAAACATTACCAGTAACAGATGAAAATGAATATTTAAAAGGGATAGTTTCAGTATCTAATCTTACCTCAACTTTTATGGACGTTTGGGATACTAACATTCTTTCTAAAAGTAATACTAACCTAGAAAATATTTTAGAAACTTTATCTGCAAAGCCGATTTTTATCTATAAAGAAACTTCTACCTTTAAGGGTAAAATTATTGTAACCGCTATGAAGCCTGAGAGCATTCAATGTTTAATTGAAGAAGGAGATATTGCAATTGTAGGTGATAGAGAAGATAATCAACTTATTTCTATAAATGCTAAATCTTCTCTAGTTATAGTAACAGGAACTCAAGAAGTAAGTGATACAGTAATAAAAAAAGCAGAGGAAAATGGCTGCACGCTAATTTCAACCTCATACGATTCCTTTACCACAGCAAGGCTTATAACTCAAAGCATTCCTGTTGAATATGTTATGGCTAAAGATAATATAATTAGTTTTTCTACAGAAGACTTCGTAGATGATATAAGAGATGTTATGATCGAAACTAGATATAGAAGTTACCCTGTTGTTAATATTGAAAACCGAATAATAGGCAGTATTTCAAGATACCATCTAATATCAAGGAATAAGAAAAAAGTTATATTACTAGATCATAATGAAAGAGGCCAATCTGTAGATGGTCTTGAAGATGCTGAAGTTTTAGAGATAATCGATCATCACAGAATTGCCGACGTACAAACAGGCACGCCAATTTATTTTAGAAATGAACCTGTGGGAAGCACGTCCACAATAATAGGATCTATTTTCTTTGAAAATGGAATTAGACCTTCAAAAAAGATAGCTGGAATATTATGTGCTGCTATAATTTCAGATACGCTTTTATTTAAGTCACCTACTGCCACCAATGTAGATAAAATGGTACTTAAGAGATTAGCTCAAATAGCTGACTTAGATGTAGAAATCTTTGCAAAGGAAATGTTTAAAGCTGGCACTTCATTAATAGATAGAACTGCCGAGGATGTATTCCATCAAGACTTTAAAATATTTAACCTTGGTAATATGAAAATTGGTGTGTCTCAAATAAATACTATGGACATAGAAAGTTTCTTACCTATAAAGGCAGATATGATGAACCTTATGGAGGCTAAAGCCTCTAAAGAGAATTTTAACATTTTAATATTTATGTTAACGGATATATTAAATGTAGGCTCAGAGATTATGGCTAGTGGCCCTAGTAAAGATATGGTATCAAAAGCTTTTAATATAAAACTTAATACTAAAGAATCTGTATTCCTACCAGGAATCTTATCTCGAAAAAAACAAGTAATTCCTCCTTTAAGTACTGCTATAACTATGGTTAAATAGCTAAAATTCTAATAGTAGTATCTATAGAATATCTTTAAAAAAGAAGAAATAATATAAATTATTTCTTCTTTTTCATTTGAATATTAATAACACCTAAATAATTTAATAAAAGACATATTAGAAATACACTTATTTTAACTTAATCTATTTATATAAGAATATTACTCCCATAAACATTGCAAAAAATATAAATGATAAGCCATAAATTACACTTAGATAATCCTTTATACAATATTCATCTATCCCGCCATTATATCCACCATATTCCTTAATATAATTTATAGAATCTTTTTGAAAATGATAATAAAAATTTATAGATTCTATATATGCTGCCATAATCTCTATATTAAGCAATGGCTTTGTAAGAGTATTTTTAATATAATCCCCTTTAAAATCTATCTGGATTTTTTTATTTCTAAATATATATATAAAATAGAAGAATATTTGAATAATTAAAGATGGTACTATATTTAAAATAATGCTTAGTAATCTAAATAGTTTATAACCTTTAATTTCGCTAATATTATATATGAAAAAATATACAATACCTATAGTATTAGAAAATAGAGCTATATAAAATAGTGGAGCTACAAAGCCATATAAAATCGCTTTGCAGGCTAAAGTTATTGACCCATAAAATTTTATAGGTGAGGAAAACTCTAAGTTTTTCTTTTCACTATTGCTAATGTCTATAACTATAAATGCTATTATAAAATTTATCATTTCACTTTTAGGTGCTATTTTAATTAAATAATAAACAAAAAATATAAGCAATATATAAAAAATATTCATTAATATCTTATATTTAAGTTTTTTCTTAAGTAAATCATTAAGCTTCCTAAATATAACTTGTCTTTCTACTTTCCAAAATATTATACTTATTAAACATCCAAATATATATCCAATTCCCACAAAGATCCTCTCCGTAAAGAAATA
>CAYYWN010000403.1:0-2305 GCA_964474485.1 uncultured Clostridium sp.
ATTTAGTTGAAGATATAAGTTTTGCAAAAAGATTAACTAATGTACAAGTAATTGGTGTTGGAGCAAACCACATAGTAGACATGACGCCACTTTCAGATATGATTAATAGAATTTATAAAGATGGTGAATATGTAGATGAAGAGGAAACTTATGTTGGTATGCTAGTACAAGAACTTAAAGAGCCTATTAATATAAAGAAAGATTATAAAAAGTTTATTTATGAAATACCTGATCCAGTAAAAGGGTTAGATGAGTATATAAGAAGCAATGGAATTACACCAGCAGTAGAATTTCTAAGTGGAGAAGAAAATGAGAATATAGGGATAAACTATAACGAGGACACAAAAAACATAGAAGTAATAGTTAAGGGAAATCTAGAAGAAAAACAAAGAAATATAAATACTAAAATTATTCTAGGATATGAAAAGTATAGCTTAACTATTAAATTAAATATTACTCAAGAAGCGGCAAATAACAAAAAGGATATAAGTGATGAGGCAGCAAATCAGGCAAGAGAGGCTGTAAATAAGGCAGTTAATGTAAAGGATATAAATGAATATAACTTAGATGATGCAAGGAATTTATTAAAACTTGCACAGGAGGCTGTAGAATTTACAAAAAAACTAGATTCTAAATTTGATGATAATGATGTAGAGTCAAAAAAGTTAGAGGAATTTGCTTCTAGAATAAAAGAAAAAGAAATGAATATATCAGAAAAAAAGAAATTAGAAACAATAAAAGCTGTAGATGAAGCATTTGCATTAAAAGATGTATTAAATAAAGGTAATTTGCAAAAAGCAGAAGGTATGCTCAGTTTTTCAAGATATAAATTAAGGGTAGCAAAGGAATTAGACAAAGAGTTTGATAAAGACTTTAAGCTAGCAAATAAATTAACTGAACTTGAAAATGCTATAAAAGATTGGAAGAAAGTAAACCTATAGTAATTCTAAATGATTAAGGCAACTTGAATTTTAAATATCAATATGACTTGATATATGAATAAAAAAATTCATATAATTAGGTTGCAATAGTAATTTACTAAGGAGGAAAATCATGAAAAATAAAAAAATAGGATGTCTAATTTTTTCGACTATTATTTCTATGTCTTTAGTTTTTACAGGCTGTAGTAATAATGAGAAAACAGACAAGGTGACTTCTGAACCTAAGGTTAAAGAAAAAATAGTATATGCATTAAATACTGCTCCAACTGGTGTATTTAATCCGTTGATAGCAAATACTACATATGATGATGCTGTAAATGATTTAGTTTACTCTAGTTTTTTAGCTTATGATAAACATTATAATTTAAAAGATGATATGGCAGAAAGTCATGAGATATCTAGTGATAATTTAGTATATAAATTTAAACTTAAAAAAGGTATCAAGTGGCATGATGGAAAAGATTTGACTATGGATGATATAGAATTTACTTTTAAGACTTTAGCAAACAAAAATTATGAAGGTTCTAGCAAAGATGTAGTTGAAAAAGTAAAGGGCGTTAAAGAGTATAGTGAAGGCAAATCAGATTCTATAGAAGGTATAAAGGTTAATGGTGATACTATAGAGTTTCATTTTGAAAAGCCTTATTCCGTAGCCCTAGGAAAGATAGGGACAACTCCAATTATACCTAAGCATATATGGGCAGAAGTACCTGTTGAAAAATGGACTGAAAGTAGTGATATCTTAGGGAGTCCAGTAGGTAGTGGCCCGTATAAATTTATTAAATTCGAAAAGGGACAAAGCGTAGAATTTGAAAGAAATGATGATTTTTATGGGGACAAGGCTAAAACAAAAAGGTTTGTATTTAAAGTTACAAATCCTGAAACCGTGCAAGGAGAACTTCAAAATGGAACTATAGATGTTGCAGATGTTTCAACTTTGAAGAAGAAGGATAGGGAAGATTTAAGTCAAAAGAAATTTGAATTAGTTAACTATCCTAAAAATGCCATACTTTATATGGGAATAAATTTAAGACAAGATAGATTTCAAGATGTTAAGGTTAGACAAGCGCTTATGCATGGAATAAATCGTAAAGATGACTTAGAAAAACGTTCAGAAGGTAATGGAGTTCTTGTTAATGTTCCTATGCTGCCATCTTCATGGGCTTATCCAAAAGATGCTGGGCTTAATGAATATAATTATGATGTAGAAAAATCTAAAATTCTTTTAAAAGAAGCTGGATGGGAAGATAAAGATAAGGATGGAATATTAGAAAATAGTAAAGATGAGAAGTTTAAAGTCAAACTACATTGTCCAAGTGGTAATAAGGATCAAGAACAAAGAGCGTTACTTATACAATCGAACT
>CAYYWN010000404.1:0-2290 GCA_964474485.1 uncultured Clostridium sp.
GATTGTATTGAATTAAAGGTGTAAAATATACATACTGCAAATACTAATGTTAAAAAATAGATAGTATAATCTTTGAAACTTCTTTTTAAATTCCTAAAGGCTAGCTTAGAATACATTATTTTGGTCACCTCCAAGAAGGGTTATAACTTCAATTATCTTCTTAAAGAATTCTTTTCTTGAGTCGCTTCCACGAACTAATTCATTAAATATCTTTCCATCTTTAATAAATAAAATACGGCTGGCATAACTAGCAGAAAAAGCATCATGAGTAACCATCATAATTGTGGCATTTAAACTTTTATTCAAATCTTCTAAGCTTTCTAAAAGCATTTTAGCTGATTTAGAATCTAATGCTCCAGTAGGCTCATCTGCTAATATTAATGAAGGGCTTGTTATTATTGCTCTTGCTGATGCAACTCTTTGCTTTTGTCCACCTGACATTTCATATGGATACTTATTTAAAACCTCTTCTATATTTAATTTTTTAGCTATGTCTCTTACTTTTTTATCTATTTCCTTGTGATCAATTTTTAATATAGTTAAAGCTAAAGCTATATTTTCATAAGCTGTTAAAGTATCTAAAAGATTAAAATCCTGAAATATAAATCCTAGTTCTTCTCTTCTAAACTTTGATATCTTTTTTGAATTTAATTTTGTAATATCATTTCCTGATATATGAATATGTCCACTAGTTACCTTATCTATTGTTGATATACAGTTTAAAAGGGTAGTTTTTCCACTGCCTGAAGCCCCCATCACACCAACAAATTCTCCTTCTTCAACGGAAAAGCTTATATTATCAATTGCTTTTGTAATATTCCCTTTCCTGCCATAATATTTCTCTATATTACTTACTCTTAACACTTCTTTTTCCATATTATCCTTCCTCCTACTCAATCTTATAGGATAATTGTAAGCTTTATTAAGCCTTCAATCCATAGAATAACATAACAGAAGCTTACACTTTTGTAATATAACTATATTTAAAATTATTTTTCAAAAATCATCATTCTATTTATAGGAAATATTATAGATACTTTAGTTCCAACATTAATTTCTGAAGTTAAACTTATTCCAAGTCCAAGTTTTATGGCTAATTTTTTGCATAGATATAAACCTATGCCTGTGGATTTCCCAAATTTACGTCCCTTTTCTCCAGTATACCCCTTTTCAAAAGCCTTAATTACATCTTTCTCACTCATGCCAGTGGCTGTATCTTCAATGTTTAAAATAATATTTTCTCCTATATTATTTGTATAGAACTTGATTGTACCTTCACCCTTCCCCATATATTTAATGGAATTAGATATTATTTGATTTATAATAAATTCAATCCACTTACTATCTGAATAAACAATTGCCTCTAAATCCTTTACTTCAATTTTTATTCTTCTTTCTATTAATGTATTAGCATTTCTTTTTATAACTTTATTAATAGAGTTTTTTAAGTTTAATTCTTTTATTATATAGTCCTTTTCTAAAGCATTACTTCTAGTGTAAAAGAGTGCTTGTTCTATATAATTTTCAACTTTATCTATTTCTTCATCTATGCTTTTTGTAATCTCTGATTTATTATTTTCTATAAGTAATTTACAGCTGGATATTGGAGTCTTTATCTCGTGAACCCATAGTTCTATATATTCTCTATATTCATTATTATTTATTTTTAAAGAAGCAATTTCATCGTTCATAGCTTTATTAGCTTCTTTAATTATGTAATACAAAATCTTACTATCTAAAAAGTTTCCCTCATCTACCACCTCTGAAATTAAATATTTTTTATCTAACCTATCTAAATTTGAAATTACCTCATCGTAATACTTTTTTTTATTAAAATAATCATATACATGAAATATGGATGCCCCAATGAAATTAAGTATAAAGATAAAAAAAATAGCATAGGAATCTACCCTTAGAGCAGCTAGTAATATTGAACTAAATATTAGTATAGATAAACTTATAATTATAAATAATATTCTTTCTTTAATAAAATCCATTAATCCCATATTAATATATACCCTTGACCTCTCTTAGTTTTTAGATAATCTATTGCTCCTATTTCCTCTAGCTTTTTTCTTAATCTATTTATATTTACTGTTAATGTATTATCATCAACAAATTCATCAGACTGCCATAAAGTTTCTATTATTTCATTCCTAGATACTATCTTTTCCTTATTTTTTATTAAAACATAAAATATTTTGCTTTCATTTTTTCTAAGTTCTATTTTATTACTATTAAATTCCACTACCCTTATTGATAATTTATATAAAAATCCCTTGTAATCAAA
>CAYYWN010000405.1:0-839 GCA_964474485.1 uncultured Clostridium sp.
AATATTTTTCTTCACCTACATTTAATATATAAAAGTTACCATTGAAACTTCTGCTATAATCTATGGAATCAGCATTTTTAAATCTCAGCATTTCAATATTTATATTTTCCTTAATTTTATAGGTTAGATCAAGACTCATATTGCCATAAATTACACCCTGACCTTCTTCATAGTCACCCTGTCCTGCCTTATTATCTAAAGAAGGTTTCAAAAGTCCATAAGGATATTCTAAAAGTCCATCTTCTATAAAACTTATATCTGTCTTAAAAGCTATCAGATTATTTTGATATGTTACAACATCATTACCATTAACTTTTATCTTATCTTTTATCATATCTTTTGAAAATCCAATTATATATGTGTTTTCACCATTTTTACCTTGTGCATATAGGTTGATTTTTTCAAACAACATTTCTAATTGTGATGACTTGCTTCTATCATTATTTATACCACTAGCATTCATGTGAAAAGATCTTGTTAAGTCATTGATATCTTTATATTCTTTTATTACATTTTTTGCATCTAAGGTATCACCTTTTTTCAAATCCCCTAATTCATAAACAGTAAAAGGACTTATTATATATAAACTATCTAAATCCATGTCTAAGGTATTTACTATTTCCCCTTGAAGTTTACCATCTTTAAACTTTAAGTTTGACTTTAATTCATTCAAAACTATATCCTTTTTATTAAAATTAAATGAATTAAGCTTAAAAGGCTTCATATCTTGAAATTCAAAATAAGTTTTATTTCCCTCATAAATTACCTTTAAGTTTAATTTTTTGTTTTCTGAATTTCCCTCAGTGTTTCTATTATATTCATTAGGATCATTTATAAAT
>CAYYWN010000405.1:849-2283 GCA_964474485.1 uncultured Clostridium sp.
CAACATCCTCGGGTTCCTCTACATATAATTTATTTTTGCTAGGACTTATAATTGAACTATATACCTTTGTATCTATGGACTCTTTATCTTCCATTATGGTAATAGAAAATAAATTAGCGAAAGGCTTATTTATCCTTGTAGTTGATCCTATTATATATATAAATACACTAAAAACTAAGGCTATTATAGGAACTGCAACCCATATATAATCTCTCTTATTAAACCTTTTTAATATAAAATAACCAAGTGGCCCTATAATCATTATATAAACTATAAAAAGTATAGATATATTTCTTATATTAGGCAATTTATCTGTAGGTACAGTATTTAATATATTGTTTAGAGTATAATTATTGTGTCTTCCTTCACTTCCCAATTCCTTTAATATATTTGGAATATTTGAGGATATTAATTTAGATATGAATACTTCCTTCGAACTCCAACCTATAAAAGGCTCAATACCTAAATCAATGCCAGAAAGTATTACAACCCCACCTTTTTTATTTAACTTAGACACTATAGGTGTATTACCTTCTTTCAAAAGAACCTCACTATCCTTAATATTTATATTTAAAACCTCTCCATTTAAGGCTTCTATTGAATTATTATTTATATACTCATTTAAAGAATTTAATCTTTTAGTTTCTGTGCCCACTATATCCCCATTTATAAAGTCATCTTTAAATAAAGATAGGGTTTTTGAATAATTTGATCCTGTACCTATAATGAGCATCTTTCCAGACTCTACCCATTCTTTAATGGCTTTATATTGATTTTTAGAAAGCACTGATGTATCAAAGTTATCTATTACTAATATATCTAAAGCATCTAAAGCTTTATAGTTTTCTCCAATATCGTCTTTGCTTAATTTAACAGCAACTGTATCTAATTCTACAGTATTTGAGTTGTTTATTCCCTTATTTGAGTTATGACCTGCATCATTACCCTCTAATTTAATTTTGCTAAAATAGCTAAGACTACTAAAATCCTCTGAGAGTATACCTATTAACTTTTCATTTTGTAGTAGTCTTCCATTTTCTATTCTAACCTTTGTGCTACTTAAAGATTGATTATTTTGTTCTATAAGAACTTCAATTTCATTAGAAATCTCCATGAAAGGTATAGCTATAATAAAGTTTTTCTTAGATTCTTTAGGAAGATTAATTTGTTGACTATATATATTATACTGATTTTGAGTAGTAGGAACCTTTATTTGTAGTTCTCCTTCGATATCCTTATGTCCATTTTTCACCTCAATAAAAATAGGAACATTATTACCTACCTTATACCTTCCATCAAATCCATATTCCACTGTAATTTCTATATCTCCCTTTATAGGTTCTGCATTAGCCATTTTACCATTACTTCCACATATCAATAAAAATATAAAAGTCAAATTAATGACAAACATGCACTTTAATCTAATATCATCTA
>CAYYWN010000406.1:0-2269 GCA_964474485.1 uncultured Clostridium sp.
TTTCTTTCCATCTTTCATTGCAATTTAAAACTACAATTATTATATCATTATTATCATATGATATAGATGACACAAGACATTTACCTGCATTTCCTGTATATCCTGTCTTCACTCCATTAGCCTCTGGAATTTGCCAAAGTAATTTGTTTATATTATTGTAGTCCCTTGTAAATTTCATTTCATCTTTGCTTATACTTTTACTAGAGACTATTTTGCTAAATATCTCATTCTCTTTTGCTTTAACTGTTAACAAGGCTAAATCATAAGCTGTAGAATAGTGCTCTTCTTTTGCTAACCCATGAGGTGTGCTAAAACTTGTATCGAAAAGTCCTACATTAAGTGCATACTCGTTCATGAGTTCAATAAATCCATCCACAGAGCCTGCAACGCCTTCTGAGATAGCTATAGCTGCATCATTTCCTGATTTAAACAGCAGTCCATATAACAGCTCTTTTATAGTAATGTTCTCACCCTTTTTATAACCAACCTTTGACCCTTTTACATTTTCAACATTTTTACTTATTTCAACTGTTTTATCTAAATCTCCATATTTTAATGCAACTAAAGCTGTAGCTATTTTTGTGGTACTAGCCATTGGTAATATTGTATGGGAACCTTTATCATACAATATACTTCCTGTTTTAGCGTCAATAGCTACAGCAGATAGTGCTGAAACTTTAATTTCCTTTAAATCATTTGAATTTACTTTTGCCAAGGTTTTAGTATTAAATAATAAAGTAGCTATAAATAACATTACTATCACCTTACATATATAAAATTGATTTTTTCTCATAAATATATACCTCCATATAGTAAGCTTTAAATTAGTATTTCCAATAATCTAACATTGATACTAATTAATTTTTTGTATATATACTTAAAAGAGAAATTATTGGCAATAATAGAGGATATATTGTTGATTGGAGGACAAATTATGTTTATTAAAGGTTTGATTATATTTTCTTTTTTAATTGTACTTGTATTTATACCCATTCCCTTAAAAATAAGCTTAGAAGTCGAAAATAAAAAAATTTACATTAAATTATTTAACAAATCTATTAATTTAGATAAACATAAAAAAACAGATTTTGCTAAAGATATTAAATCTAATAAAATAAAATTTTTTAATTTTATAAATAAATATAAATCCTCTAATTTTAAAAGTAATATATCTATAAAGGCTTATATAGAGCATGGATCTAATGATGCTTCACTTACTGCTATATCATATGGGATCTTGAACTCATTTTTTTATATACTATATTCATTACTACAAAATATATTTAAAATAAAATATTACAATTTAAAAATAGTTCCAAATTTCAATAAAAGTATTTTACACCTAAAAATAAAATGCATAATTTACATAAATATGGCACAAGTTATTAATATACTTTTTATGTATAGGAAATCAATTAAGGAGGTGAAAGCTAAAGAGTAATTACACTCTTAGCATAATTATGGAAAATCATCCTATTGACAATTTAATGAAGACTACTATGGAAAATATTAGAGATATGGTAGATGTAAATACTATAGTAGGGGATACAATTGAAACAAAAGATGGTAGCGTTATATTACCTATTTCAACGGTATCTTTTGGTTTTGCTTCAGGTGGATCTGAATTTTTACCTACATGCAAAAAAGACAGTTCAGAAGATACAACTAAGTTTCCTTTTGGAGGTGGTTCAGGGGCTGGAGTATCAATTAAACCTGTAGCATTTTTAGTTTTAAGAGATGATAGTTTAAGACTATTATCAGTAGATCAAGATAATACCTATGATAAGATAGTAGATACTGTACCACAAGTAATAGACATGATGAAAGACTTATTAAATAATAAAAAATGCACAACTGAATAAAATAATTCTTAAAGTGTATGCAAGGTTCATCCTTGCATACACTTTAAGTTTTATTACATTATGATTATATTTCTTCTGTACTAGCGACCTCATCTAAAAATGACTCTAGGGATGGTAATTCTTTAAGTGTATCTATATTAAATTGTTTCAAAAATTCAACAGTTGTAGTATAAAGTATAGGTCTTCCTGGAACATTTAAACGTCCATTTTCTTTTATTAAATTTCTTTCTAATAATTTTTGTATAGCACTATCACTTTTAACACCTCTTATCTCATCTACATCAATCCTTGTTATCGGCTGTTTATATGCAATTATAGCAAGGCTTTCAAGTGCTGCTTGAGATAGGGACTGACGTGAATTTCCCTTTAATATCTTTTGGATATATTCACTATTTTCAGGCTTATTA
>CAYYWN010000407.1:0-2268 GCA_964474485.1 uncultured Clostridium sp.
CATTCTCACATATTTAGCTATAGCTTTAGCTTCCATTTCATATTCCTCCTTTCTCAAGGCTTATCTTACCTTTGATGATTTTTCACTATTCACGTGGCCTCTGTAAGTTCTTGTTAAAGCGAACTCACCTAGTTTATGTCCTACCATGTCTTCGCTAACGAAAACTGGGACATGTTTCCTACCGTCATGAACTGCGATGGTATGACCTATCATTTGTGGAAAAATAGTTGAACTTCTTGACCAAGTCTTTACAACCTTTTTCTCGCCAGCTTTGTTCATTTCGATTATTTTATTTAAAAGGCTTTCATGGACAAAAGGTCCTTTTTTTGTTGATCTACTCACTAGATATTCCTCCCTTCAAATGGATACAGTGTATCAAAGAGAATATTTGATATTCTCTTTGACTACTTACTGTTTCTTCCTCTTATTATTAATCTATCTGAATATTTCTTAGTTTTTCTAGTCTTATACCCAAGTGCAGGTTTACCCCATGGTGTAAGTGGTGATGGTCTACCTATTGGTGATTTACCTTCTCCTCCACCGTGTGGATGGTCACATGGATTCATAACTGATCCTCTTACTGTAGGTCTCCAGCCCATGTGTCTCTTTCTTCCGGCCTTACCTATATTAACATCTTTATGCGCTACATTTGAAACTGTACCTATAGTAGCCTTACACTCCACTCTTACATATCTAACTTCACCACTTGGAAGTCTTAGTGTAGCATAGTTACCTTCTTTAGCCATTAGTTGAGCAGATGATCCTGCTGATCTAACTAATTGAGCTCCTCTTCCTGCATGAAGTTCTATGTTATGAATAACAGTACCTACTGGTATGTTTTTCATTGGAAGAGTGTTTCCTGGCTTAATGTCAGAATCTGGTCCAGACACTATAACATCTCCAACTTTTATTCCAACTGGAGCGATTATGTATGTCTTTTCTCCATCAGCATATACTATAAGTGCTATGTACGCTGATCTATTTGGATCATACTCTATGCTTGATACCTTTGCTGGTATACCATCTTTGTTTCTTTTGAAATCTATTATTCTATACTTTTGTTTAGCTCCACCACCGTGGTGTCTAACAGTTATCTTACCATGAGCATTTCTACCCGCAGTTTTGCTTTTTGCAACTAAAAGAGATTTTTCAGGTTTATCTGTTGTTATCTCTTCAAATGTTGGCATTGTCATTTGTCTTCTTGATGGGGTAGTCGGTCTAAAACTCTTAACTGCCATCTAAATTCCCTCCTTGCTTACGCTTTTCTGGCTCTTTGCCAATACCTGCTTTTTTTATTGCATTCCGTCAAAGAATTCTATTGTTTTACTATCTTCTGTTAATTTAACAATAGCTTTTTTGTAGTCTGCTCTCTTTCCTACATGTACGCCTACTCTTTTTGTTTTTCCCATAGTTCTAATTGTCTTTACATCTTCAACTTTAACGCCAAAAACTTCTTCAACAGCTCTCTTTATTTGAGATTTGTTAGCTGATACATGAACGATGAAGGTGTATTTTTTTTCTGCCATTGATGTCATGCTTTTCTCTGTTATAACAGGTTTTCTTATTATATCATGACTTGTTAACTTCATTATGCGTACACCTCCTCAATCTTAGACAAAGCGTCTTTAGTTATAATCACTTTTTCGTATTTTAATAAATCATACACGTTAATGTTGTTTACTGGGATTACGCTTACTCCCTCAATATTTCTTGAAGACTTATATATTGCTTCATTTGATTCTGAAGTAATTATTAATGCCTTCTTAGCTTCAAACGCATTAAGCATTTTAACTATTTCTTTTGTCTTTGGAGCATCTAGACTTAAGCTCTCTAAAACTATCATTTCATTGTCTTGAACCTTACTTGTTAAAGCAGATTTCATAGCAACTCTTCTCATTGTTTTAGGAACTGAAACTCTGTAATCTCTTGGCTTTGGTGCAAATACAATTCCTCCATGTATCCATTGAGGTGCTCTTATTGAACCCTGTCTAGCTCTACCTGTTCCTTTTTGTCTCCAAGGCTTTATTCCGCCTCCTGAAACTTCTGCTCTTGTCTTAGCTGATTGTGTTCCTTGTCTTTTGTTTGCAAGTAACGCAACAACTACTTGATGCATTGCATATTCATTAACTTCTACTCCTAATACGCTATCTGACAATTGGAAATCTCCAACCTTTTTACCTTCTACATTAAATAATCCTACTTTAGGCATTCTACTTCCTCCTTTCTTCCAAAGAATTAAGCCTTAACTGAATTTCTTATTATAACCAT
>CAYYWN010000408.1:0-2264 GCA_964474485.1 uncultured Clostridium sp.
ATTATGTTAAAACAGAATCTATAAATTTATTCGAAAAGTTAAGTGAAGATTTTATAATGAATTATATGAAGAAGGCTAAATATATCACTTTTGGACTAGAACCTCTTATTGCATATTTATATGCAAAGGAAAATGAAATTAAGCTTATTAGAATTATAATGGTTGGTAAATTAAATAACATCCAAAGTGAAGTTATTAGAGAAAGGCTGCGTGAAAATTATGTATAAGATAGGTGTTGTAGGAGACAAAGACTCCGTTTTAGCATTTAAATCTTTAGGCATAGAAGTTTTTCCAGTAGTAGAACCAGATGAAGTTAGAAAAACCATAGATAGACTTGCTAGAGATAATTACGCGGTTATTTTTGTTACTGAGGCAGTAGCTAAAGATGTAACTGAAACTATTGAAAGATATAACAAAGAAACATTGCCAGCCGTAATATTAATCCCAAATAATCAGGGAACATTGAATATAGGATTAAGTAAGATAAATGAAAATGTAGAAAAAGCAGTTGGTGTTAATATTTTATAGGAAGGTAGGTTGGTAACTTGAAAACCGGTAAGATTGTTAAAGTTTCAGGTCCTTTAGTAGTTGCTGAAGGATTAGAAGAAGCTAATATATATGACGTATGTAAAGTTGGAAAGAACCGCCTTATCGGTGAAATCATCGAGATGAGAGGCGATATGGCATCCATACAGGTTTATGAAGAAACCTCAGGAATAGGACCAGGAGACCCAGTTGAAACAACTGGAGAACCTTTAAGTGTAGAGCTTGGACCTGGATTAATAGAGTCTATGTTTGATGGTATTCAAAGACCTTTGGATGCATATCTTTTAGCTGCAAAAAGCAACTATTTAAAAAGAGGAGTAGAAGTACCTTCTTTAAATAGGGAGAAAAAGTGGAACTTTAAACCTACAATAAAGGTTGGAGATAAGGTTATGTCAGGTTCTACACTAGGTGTAGTTCAAGAGACACCCGTTATTGAACATAAAATTATGGTTCCTTATGGAGTACAAGGGGTAGTTAAAGAAATTAAACAAGGTGAACATACTATAGTAGAAACTATATGTGTTTTAGATACAGACAAAGGTGAAGTAGCTTTAACTATGATGCAAAAATGGCCTGTTAGACGTGGGAGACCATATGAAAGAAAATTAAATCCAGTAGAACCTATGGTTACAGGACAAAGAGTTATAGATACATTTTTCCCAGTAGCTAAAGGAGGAACAGCATCTGTTCCAGGGCCTTTTGGTGCAGGAAAAACAGTAGTTCAACATCAAATAGCTAAATGGGGAGATACTGAGGTTGTTGTATATGTTGGATGTGGAGAACGTGGAAATGAAATGACAGACGTTTTAAATGAGTTCCCAGAACTTAAAGATCCTAAAACAGGAGAGTCATTAATGAAAAGAACCGTTCTAATAGCAAATACATCTAACATGCCAGTTGCTGCTAGAGAAGCATCAATATACACTGGTATAACTATCTCAGAGTACTTTAGAGATATGGGATACTCTGTTGCTATAATGGCTGACTCTACATCACGTTGGGCAGAGGCTCTAAGAGAAATGTCAGGAAGACTTGAAGAAATGCCTGGTGACGAAGGTTATCCTGCTTACTTAGGTTCAAGACTTGCTGAATTCTACGAAAGAGCTGGTAAGGTAGTATGCCTTGGTGGTGAGGGAGTAGAAGGAGCTGTTACAGCTATAGGAGCTATATCCCCTCCAGGAGGAGACTTATCTGAGCCAGTGACTCAGTCTACCCTTAGAATAGTTAAAGCTTTTTGGGGACTAGATGCACAGCTTGCTTATAGAAGACATTTCCCATCTATTAACTGGATGGATTCTTATTCACTATATGCAGACAAAGTAGGAGAGTGGATGGATAAAGAAGTTGCTTCAGACTGGGTAAATATCAGAACAAAAGCTATGGCTCTTCTTCAAGAAGAAGCTACCCTAGAAGAGATAGTTAGATTAGTTGGTATAGATGCTTTATCTGAAAAGGATAGATTAAAACTTGAAGTTTCAAAGTCTTTAAGAGAAGATTATTTGCAACAAAATGCATTTAATGAAGTAGATACTTATTCCTCATTACAAAAACAATATAAGATGTTAAAGCTTGTATTACAATTTTATTATGAGGGTGAAAAAGCATTAGAGGCAGGTATTTATTTAAAAGAAATTTTATCACTGGAAGTAAGAGATAGAATAGCTAGAAGTAAGTACATACCTGAAATAGATATAAGTAAGATAGATGAAATATCAAAG
>CAYYWN010000409.1:0-2261 GCA_964474485.1 uncultured Clostridium sp.
CCTCCTTAGATAATTTATAAGGTGCATTAAGTTATTAAACATTATGTAACTTTATTTAAAATATAAGTTACATAATGTTTAATTCGATATATAAGTACAAAATCCTCTATAAGATAAAAATAAAAGGTATTACTATTAAAGGGTATCATGTCTGTTATTAAGAGACGTTTAAATGTTGATGTGACATATTTGGCATAATATGTATCTTTGTTTATTAATAATAAGTATAAAAATATGTAATACTTTTATAAACTATTCAAAAATTTAATATGGTATTATATTGATATGAGCAGATTTATAAAATAGGAAGTGATTTTTTGATAAGTAGTCATAAAGGAGTATTTAAAACTTTAGTTGTGTTATGCTTAACCTTTATATTTACAGGGTGTAATTTTTATGATGTGCCATCTTCGCTAATAAGCTCACCAAACCTTTCATCAAATGAAGATTTTGAAGGCTTTGATAGTGTTGATACAAATAAATTAAGGCTATTAGTGCAAAAGTTTATGCCTAGAAATGGAAAGTTATTAGAAGAAAGTAAAACTTCGGGCAAAAAAAATATATTGTTTCTAGATGTAGATGGAGATTCAAGTAATGAACTTATAGTTATTTTTAAGGATGATTCTAATTTTAAAAAGGGTTTTTTTGTGTTGAAAGAGAGGGAGGGACAGTGGATAAAGATATATGAAAAGGCATTGGAGGGAAACTCTATATCAACATTAAAAACTTTAACTGTTAAGGATAAGGATGATAAAAGACTTTTAGTAGGTTATTTAATTTCTGGAAATTCCGGTACTGACTTCTACCTATATGATTTCAAAGAAAGTAATGTACAAGAGGTTTCTATTGGTAGATGGAATAGGATGGAGATAATTAATACTCCAGATAAAGAGGAAGATAAAAACTTTGTGTTTGGAGCTCAGGTTAATGAGGCTAATAGGGATTATAGTAGTTATGTTATAGGGTTTGATGGTAAAAGATTTTATGCATCAGAGGATTTTTATGATGATTATTATACAAAGAATCTTGAATATTATAAGGGCGAATTAATTCAGCAAACGAACAATGAATTAATTTGGTATTACTATATAGAGTCTCAAATAAAATTAAAGCAGTATACTAAAGCAATAGAATCTTTAAATGAGATATTCAAGTATAAAGAGGATAAAAATGAAGAACCTATAATTCAAGTGGGATACTATAAGTTTTTAATATTAAAAGCTATGGCTTTAAATGGAGTAGAGGAACATGAACAAGCTATAAGTTTATTAAACAAGATTAAGGATATAGAACTACTAAATGATAAGGACTATTTTTATAATGAACCTAAGGAATATTCTACAATAGGTATATATTACGAGCTTGGGTTAGCATATAAGGGATTGGGTGAAGAAGTCAAAGCAGAAGAATATTTTAAGTATGCAATTGAAGAATTTGAAAAGTTATCTTTAGATGGCTACTTTTCTGAAGATACCACATCAAATGTTTTAAAACAAGTAATATATTATACCTTGTCAAAAGAGATAAATAATAAATAATAAAGGGGTGATTTAATGAGTAAAATACTAATAGTTGAGGATGAAGAAAATATAAGAAGTTTTATAAAAATAAACTTAAATATAAGCGGATTTGAAGTTAGGGAGGCAGGCTCAGGAGAAGAGGCCCTTATTATTTGTGAGAAAGAGGATTTAGACCTTATAATTTTAGACATAATGCTTCCTGGTATAGATGGATATAAAACTTGTGAATTAATAAGAGAAAACCATCCTAAAGTTGCAATAATAATGTTAACAGCAAAAAATCAGGATATGGATAAGATAATAGGATTAGAGTTAGGGGCAGATGATTATATAACTAAACCTTTTAATCCAACAGAACTTACATACAGGATAAAGGCTATTTTAAGAATGGTTGGAGTGACTCCAAAGGAAGATAAAGAAAAGATTGTATTTAATGGTCCCTTATCTGTTGATGATAGATCTCAGAAGGTGTTCATAGAAGATGATGAAGTTAAACTTACTTTAAAAGAGTTTCAAATAATTAAATTATTTATGTACAATCTAGATAGAGCTTTTAGTAGGGATGAGCTTTTAGATAACATCTGGGGTGAAGATTTTTATGGAGATATAAAAACTGTTGATGTTCATATAAGGAGACTTAGAGAAAAAATAGAAGAGGATCCTTCAAAACCTAAATATATAGAGACTGTTTGGGGCTATGGATATCGTTTTAAAAAGGTTTAGAATATATGAATAAGTTAA
>CAYYWN010000410.1:0-2247 GCA_964474485.1 uncultured Clostridium sp.
AATTAAAGATGATAATAGTATATTTAATATTTGTAGTAACTTATATGAATTTTTAAATGAAATAGAGGCTTTAGACACTATAGAAGAGTGGTCAGAAAGATTTTCAAAAGCTGGAGATCAAGAAAAGTCTGATGAATATGGTCAAATTACAGATATTGTAATACAAGTACTAGATCAGATGGTAGAGATTATGGGAAGAGAGAAAGTAAAACTAGATAAGTTTGTAACTATTCTAAACGTAGGATTTGAAAAATATAAAATGGGATTAATACCTGTATCTTTAGATGAGGTGTTAGTTGGAGATATAGGTAGGGTTAAAAGTCATGAGGTTAAATCACTTTATATAATTGGAGTAAATGATGGGGTATTCCCTGGAAGCTCTAGAGAAGAGGGGATACTTTCAGATTTTGATAGGAATATGTTAAAAGACCACGGTATAGAACTTGCACCTGATACTAAAACCCAAGCCTTCGAAGAACAATTTTTAGTTTATACGTCCCTTAGTTTATCAAAAGAATATATTATGCTAACCTATCCTATGGCTGATTTTGAGGGGAAGGCTTTAAGACCATCTATTATAATCTCTAGAATGAAAAAGTTATTTCCAAAGCTTATAGAAGAAAGTGACATTATTAAAGTTCATGAGGATAAACTTGAATATATAGTATCTCCACAGCCTACATTTAATAATCTTATATCTACATTAAGAAGGAACTTTGAAGGGGAAGAAACAGAAAAGATATGGTCTGAAGTGTACTATTGGTACAAAGATAAAGAGCGATGGAAAGATAAGATGTCTTCAGTATTTAAGGGACTTAAATATAATAACCTAGTAGAAAAGGCAGATGAAGGTAAGATAAAATCTCTATATATGAAACCTTTTAATTTTGATGTATCAAGAATAGAAAAGTATGCTGAATGCCCCTTTGCTTATTATGTACAATATGGACTTAAGGCTAGAGATAGAAAGATATATGAGTTTTCTGCTCCTGACATAGGAAGTTTTATGCATGATGTAATAGATAAATTTTCTGATAGAGTAAAAGAAGAAAATTTAAGCTTTAGAGAACTTGATATAGATTGGTCTAAAAGGGCTATTGATGAGCTAGTGGAAGAGACTATTGAAGAAAAGAATGCTATATTAAAAAGCTCTGCAAAGTACAAATACATGGCAGGTAGAATGAAAAGAATAATATCAAAGTCCATAATGGTAATTTCAGAACATATAAAAAGGAGTAGCTTTGATCCAATAGCTAATGAATTAAAATTTGGACTTGGACATAGGGATTTAAAACCTATAGAAATTTCACTACCTTCAGGTGAAAAGGTTACTTTACAGGGCAGGATAGATAGAGTAGACGGCATGGGATTAGATGATAAGGTATATATAAGAATTATCGACTATAAGACAGGAAACAAAGATTTTTCGCTATCTGATGTATATTATGGACTTCAGCTTCAACTTTTAGTATATCTTGAAGCCATATTAGAAAATGCAGATAAATTTATAGAGTCAAATGCTCTTCCAGGTGCCATATTATATTTTAGAATAGATGATCCAATAGTGAAAGCAAAAAGAGGACTAGAGGAAAAGGACATTGAAAAGCTTATATTAAAAAAGCTTAAAATGCGAGGTCTTTTATTAGCTGATGCTAAAGTAGTAAAGGAAATGGATAATGGTATAGATGGATATTCTCTAATAATTCCAGCTAGGATGAATAAGGATGGTTCACTTGGTAAGTCTTCTGCTATAACTTTAGAACAATTTGATATATTAAGAGAATATGTAAAAGAAACCTTAGTTAGATTATGTGATGAAATGTTAAGTGGAAATATAAGTATAACACCTATAAAAAAGGATAAGTATACAAGTTGCAGTTACTGTAAGTTTTCAGCTATATGTCAGTTTGATTCAACTGTTAAAGGAAATAAATATGAAAACATAAATAAAAAGACTGATGAAGAGGCTTTAGATCTTATATATAAAACTGTATCTGATAGGTTACTTATTGAGGCTAAGGGAGGTAATGATGATGGGAGAAACTAAATGGACTAAGGAGCAAGAAAGAGCTATTACTAAAAGGGGTTCTAATCTTTTAGTAGCAGCTGCAGCAGGCTCAGGAAAAACAGCGGTATTAGTTCAAAGAATAATAAGGATGATAACAGATAAAGAAAATCCTGTAGATATAGATAAGCTTTTAGTAGTTACATTTACCAATGCTGCAGCATCTGAAATGAGAGAAAGAA
>CAYYWN010000411.1:0-2220 GCA_964474485.1 uncultured Clostridium sp.
CAATCGCTGTAATAAGAGCTGTTGCCCCTGGAAGAACCTCTATTTCTATAGACTTTTCTATGCATTTTTTGATTATAACGCTTCCTGGGTCAGAAATACCTGGGGTTCCAGCATCGCTTACAATTGCTATGTTTTCTCCCTTTGTTATTTTATTTAATAATTCTTCACTTTTAAATTGCTCATTATGCATATGATAACTTATAAGTGGCTTTTTAATATTAAAATGATTAAGTAACTTTAAAGTTTGTCTAGTATCCTCTGCTGCTATTATATCTACCATATTAAGCACTTCTAACGCTCTTAATGTTATATCTTTTAAATTACCTATAGGTGTTGGTACTATATAAAGTTTTGCCATGTTTTCCTCCCATTTCAAATGATTTTAATCATCTTTAACTGTTAGTTTTTTAGATCACTGATATATTTTCATTATAGATATTTTTTATTTCTTCACTATAATCTCCATTTTCTTCATAAATATATAAAGATGGTTCAAATTTCAAGAAGGCTCCACCATCTCTTTGTCCCTCAACTAAAACTATATTAGGTGCCTTTTTACTGTTAGGATGTACTAGCCTTATGGTTTTAGGCTCTATTTTATGCTTTCTCATAGTACATAATATGTCTGCGAGCCTCTCTGGTCTATGTACCATAAACATACGTCCATTGTCTTTTAATAATATTCTAGAGGCTATTATGACATCTTCTAATGTACAAGCAACCTCATGCCTTGCAATAGTTTCCTTATCATTTATATTTAAGATTCCTGATTTATAAATCTTATAAGGTGGATTTACCGTTAATACCTCTGCCTTCTCTAATGTCTTTAAATACTTTAAATCTTTTAGATCTGCCCATTTAAAATCTACCTTTTCTTTAAGATGGTTTATTATCACGGATCTTTTTGCCATATCTACCATGTCTTCTTGTATCTCAATGCCGGTTATTTTAGAAAATTCTTTTTTACCTGCCATTAAAAGTGGAACTATTCCGGTACCACTACAAAGATCTATTACTTTACTGTTTTTTTTAAGCTTTGCAAAGTTTGCTAAAAGTACGGCATCTACGCCAAATCTAAATCCTTGTTTTTTTTGTATTATATGTATTCCTTTAAGTTGAAGATCATCTAAAGTTTCATCTTCTTTTATGTAATTTTTATAATCTTCCATCATGCTTTAAATCAACCCCTTATTATGACTCTTGAAATTTTATCTTTTTAGATACCTTAAATAAAATTAGATAACTAAAGGTATTCATTATTTTAAGTGAAAGAGTATTAATTACCCTACTTATATTCTATCTTATTAGTAACAAAAAGTCTCTACTAGATGAATATATGAACTTTATAGTATTAATATTTTAGACTTAACAAAAAAGCTTTCGGTAAACCCGAAAGCTTTTTAAGGTATTATAAATATATTTTTAATAGATATGATAGCCCATTTCCCCCTTGAACTATCACATTTTTAATATACCTATATTTTATCTTATATATTATAATAAGCTACATACTATTTTAAAATTCTTCTCGCACTACTAAATCCATATATTTGTCCTACCTTTACCTTTTCCCCTGTACGTGGAGCATGTATCATCTGTCCTCCACCTACATATATTCCAACATGGTTAACTCCATTTGTAAATACTAAGTCTCCAGCTTGAAGTTCACCATAAGATACTGCTCTTCCACTTCCTATTTGAGCATAGGTATCTCTTCCTATTCCATACCCAAAGGCATTGTAAACATATGAAGTAAACCCTGAGCAGTCAAATCCTGATGGTGTTGTACCACCCCATACATAATTTACTCCTATAAAGTTATAAGCATAATTTACTATGGAGTTACTTGATGCTGGTGCTGCGTTACTTCCACCTCTTGATGGAACTATGCTTGAAGTTCTAGCTGCTGCTTCTTTATTCTTAATTATTTCTTTACCTTTTTCAATTAAATCAACCACTTCATCGTCAATAACTACGATGGTTTTTCTAGTTTCTCTTAGTGCTCCTATAGCACTTTTTATATCATCTACTGAACTAGATGAATTTTCAACTATATTTTTTTGAAAAGCTATAACTTTTCTTTCTTTATCTTTAAGATCAACTTTTATTTTTTTACTTTCTTCTTTAGCTTTGTCTACTAACTTTTTTTGTTCTGACTTTTTGCCATTTACTTCTGAAAGTTGTTTTTCGTTTTCTATTTTTAATTCACTTAAAGATTTA
>CAYYWN010000412.1:0-2214 GCA_964474485.1 uncultured Clostridium sp.
AATTATTTTAATTAATATTATATCAAAATGATGACAATAATTATTATATAATAGTTACTATATAAAATCAAGCTATTTGTGTTAAAATATTAATTAACATTTCATAGAATCTATTTCTAAAGAAAAATAAAATAAAATTCCATTTAATTTATTCAAAGCACCATATATACTATTATGCTTTTCTAATATGTTTTTTACTATATTAAGACCAAGGCCTGTACCGCCCTTAGATCTATCTCTTGATTTATCAATTTTATAAAATTGATCCCATATATTATTTATTTCTTCCTTTGGAATACTAGAATTAGTATTGAACACTTCAATAAATAAGTAGTCCTTAGTTTTATGAGTTTTAGGTATATTAATCTCATAAGTTTTAGAGCCTATTTTCGAAGATATACTTATATTGCCTTTTTCACTGGTGTTTTTTATAGCATTAGAAATAAAGTTATTTAAAACTTGTTCAATTCTTATTTTATCGCCAATTACTAAATTATCATTAACATCTATGGTAACCTTAATATTTTTACTTTCTATTAATCCTGTAAATTTTTTTAAGGCATGATTTATTAAGGTTTTAATATTAAAGGAATCTACATTTAGATTAAAAGAACCAGATTCTAATTGGGAAAGATCTAGCATGTCATTTAGGAGACTTTCCATGTTATGAGCCTCATCTATTATTACATCTACATAAAAATCTTTCTGATCTTCTTTTGCTATATTATCTTTTAATCCTTCAGCATATCCCTCTATAAGGCTTATGGGAGTTTTTAATTCATGAGATACATTAGCTATAAAGTCCTTACGCATTTTTTCAATACGCTTTTCTTTTTCAATGTCATCTTTAAGTTTATCATTATACTTTTTTAAAGCATTTAATGAATTACTAAGGTTTATAGATAAAAAGTTTAAAGTTTTTGCAAGATTTCCTATTTCATCTTGCCTATCTACGATGCACTGCTCGGAGAAATCTAGGTTAGCCATTTTAAATGCAGTTTTATTCATATTCTTTAAAGGTTTAGATATTAGATTGGAATATACCATAGATAGAAGTACTATGCCTAAAATACCTAAAAAAAGCGCATAGGGGTAAAAATCTTTTATTACTAAAGAAGCTTCTTTAATAGTTTGAAGAGGGGACACAGAAATTATTATGTTGTCATTAGTGCTTTCTAGTGATATTGGGGCTAAGCATACAATATTTTTAATATCTTTATTATCACTAGAAAAAATATTTGCTGTAACCTTACCTTCATTAAGAGTAGAAGCAAAGTCTGTGGTTTTAGATGACTTTTTAAAGGCTTCTCTTAGAATCTGAAGAACTATATCATCCATTTGTTTATTTGGATCAGATAAAAACATAATGTCACCTTTATTAGAAAATATAGCAATTTTAGCATTATTATTCATTTCGAAATCTTGCATGCTTTTAAATAATTCAGTTTTATTATCATAATTATAAGAATAGGATATTTTAAATGTAGTTATTTCTGATTTTAGGGTATTAATTTTTTTGTTTATATAAAATTTTTCAAAAAATATAGATTGTAAAGAAAGTATCAGTACTAAAATTACACTTATAAATATGGAAGTTATAACAAATAATCTTAAAGTTAAATTCTTTTTCATTTTTTCACCTCAAATTTGTATCCACTTCCTCTTACAGTAGAAATAAAAGAAGACTTTTCCTTTAGTTTTTCTCTAAGTCTTTTTATAGTCGTGTCTACAGTTCGAGGATCCCCATAATAATCTATTCCCCATACATTATCTAATATTTTATTCCTACTTAAAGATACACCTTGATTTTGTATTAAATATAACAATAGGTTATATTCATTAGGTGTTAGATAAATTTCTTCTTCATCCACATAAACTTCATGAGACGCTGTATTTATTATTAGGCCTTGTATATTTTTATAAGTAATCTTATTAGTTTCTAAAGCTGTGCTCCTTTTTAATAATGCTTTAGCCTTAGCTACTAATATTTTAGGGCTAAAGGGTTTTGTTACATAATCATCGGCACCAAGATCATAGCCAAGAAGCTTGTCATCATCACTAGATCTTGCGGTTAAAATTATTATAGGTATATAAGATATCTCTCTAATAGATTTACAAAGGGTAAATCCATCCATTAGAGGCATCATTAAATCTAAGATAATTAATGAGATACTATTTTCATTATTTTTAAAAATATTAAGGGCAGTAATGCCA
>CAYYWN010000413.1:0-2212 GCA_964474485.1 uncultured Clostridium sp.
ATGTCATCTGTACTTGTAAGATAATTCTTGCCTCTTAAGAAACCAAAATTATTGTTTTCATTTACCTCTAATACTCCTCTTGCAGACTGAGAGTCATTTATCATGGTTTTTAGCCTTTCTCTTTTGTTCTCCTCTGCAGCCTTGTCCACACTTATATTATCTGGCCTTTTCTCTTCATTATTGATTAAAACATTGTTTCTAACAGGCTCTTCTTTAATTTCATGATTATCCGTTAAAGGTTCTTCCTTAATTTTAGGGGCTATCTTTTCTTGAAGAACCATACCATTTTTTTGCACAGACATAGGTAAAGGTAAAACCTTTTTAATTTCTTCAATTAATTCGCCTTTTTTAAATTTACTTATGTTTTTTATATCTAATTCTTTAGCCTTTTTTCGTAACTCAACTAAAGTTACTTTTTCATAATTATCTATTGACAAGATTACACCTCCAATTTTAATAAGCAGGATTCTTAATTTTATTTGGAATTTTAATGCCAATTAAAATTTATAAATCCTTATTAATAATCACATTTATCCCAACTTTAACTTAAAAAAGGTTAAAAGTTTAGTATAATTGCAAAGGATATTAACAATATAATTTAAATATTACTGATAGTACTCAATAAAGGAACAGTAAATTTAGTTGAATATTAATTTCATCTAAATATCGCTTTTTATTATCCTTAACTTCATAATTTTTAAAATCTTATAGTTTTTTAAACCTTTTAACTTTTCACAGAACTAACATGAACTATGGTATTTGAATTATTAATCATGAGACAAGTTCTAGAATCTAATGTAAATAGAAAACAATAAGAATGTTCAGATAAAATGGATATGAATATGAGAAGACCTTTTAAGATTATATAATGCTAGTAAATGATTATAATAATAATTTTTAGCCTGTAATAAAATAAATGTTGATATTAATATTTATTTTATTTCTATCTTTATGTAAATTATATTTCATATTAAATTATATACTTATATAAGCTAACGTCAAGTTTTAAATCTAAAACAATTTAAAATCACTATAATTTCATGATTTTTTTGAAATTGAATAATGTTCTGAATAAGCCCTCATATTAATAATAAAGTCTATATAGTAGAATAGATTTTATTATTAATATCTTTATGATCTTTTGTAATACTGTAAACCACTTCTTTTTTTCCTATAAGTAATATAAAATCCCCACTATTTTCGCATCCACCTATAATCAAATCCTTAAATAAAACTTCCTTAAGCTTATAATTATAACTATGGAATTTATTGCAAAATGGACATTTCATACTTATACATAGTACATTTTTATTTTTACTTATTGTAATGGTTACTTCATGATATCTCGTACATAATTGCCTAAGTTCAAAAATGCTAGTATTTATCTTGGTAATAGAATTGTTGACATTCTTAAGTGCTATTGACACTTCTGTATTATACATAATGGATTAACCTCCATATATCACTTTACCACTATTTATTTAGATAAGTTCTTTGCAAACACCATAAATCCTTTATAATAGTTAAAACTTTAAATCTATTATTAGTCTTAATATCTATAAAATTTTAATTTACGTATATCTTATATTATTTCTTTTATTATTTTTTGAATTTCAAAATATTTTTCTCTAAAGTCCTTATTAACATATAACTTTTCTTCTGCCTTTTTAACGTTATACTGTATGGATGTTTTGGTTTTAGAAGGTAGAATCTCTTCTAAGATAACCTTATCCGTACACTTATTACTTTTTAGTAGTAATAAAAGTAGATATTTGCATTCTTTATCCTTTAATAATGGAATAATATCATTTTCATCAATATTGTTATACTGGCATAAAATTTGTATTATTTTTTCATATTGGTGTCTTTTTAATTCTTTATATTCCATATATTCATCTCCTACTTAGCTATTATAAAGTATCTTAAATTATATCCAAAATTAATTAATTTAATCCCTTATATACAAAATATATTATTATATAAATAAAAAAAGATGGATTCTTTTCAACTTAGAAACCATCTTTTTTAATTATCATTTGCCTTTTAAAGTGTTCCTTTATAAAAGTATTAACTCACTGTAAGCTAGAAAACTTTATATCTTATGTGCATAGTATGTCCACATTTAAAACTTTAATTTAAACTAGAATATGACGGGTTGATTTTTATTTTAAGTTCAGTACCATTTTTTTTATTCATAGAGTCTATAACTTCT
>CAYYWN010000414.1:0-2210 GCA_964474485.1 uncultured Clostridium sp.
TTATATTTTTCATACATTGTGTATAACACGTTTTAATATCATCAAAGGCTGCATTAAGTCCATCAGATACATCCCACATAGCAAGTTCTCTCATTCCTGGAGTATCAATTATCATAGAGCCATTTTTAAGCATAATAAGTTGCCTGTGAGTTGTGGTGTGACGTCCCTTACTATCATCTTCTCTTATATGATTCACCTTCATAATTTCCTCACCTGCAATAGCATTTACAAGTGAAGACTTCCCAACACCAGAGGATCCAAGGAATACAATTGTTTCTGAAGGCTTAATATAATTTTGAAGTTCACAAAGCCCATCTCCTGTAATTGAGCTTACTGTTAATATTGGAATTCCTATAGCTATTTTTTCAAGCTCGGTTTTATAATAACTACAGTCACTACATAAATCTGATTTTGTTAAAATAAGTATAGGAATACCTCCGCTTTCAAAAGATGCAGTTATATACCTTTCTATCCTCTTAACATTAAAATCCTTATTAAGAGAGGTTATAATAAAAACATAATCAAAATTAGTTGCTACAACTTGTTCCTTCTCATAAAATGAGTCCATACGTGAAAATTTGCTTTTTCTCTCAAATACCTTGTAAATAATAGACTCACCTTGATCATTATGCTTTACTAATACAAAATCTCCTATAGCAGGGTATATAATGTTTTGTTCATCTTTATAGAAGAATGAACCTTTTAGCTTAGCATCATTCTCTCCAAATTCCGTCACAATAGTATATTGACTTTTATGCACCTCAATTATTCTTGCTGGTATTAAATCTTTATCTTCTATATTAAATCCTTCTATTTGTTTTTTATAAAATCCTTTATAACCATAACATTCAATATCTATATTATTCATTTAATCCCTCCGTATTTTTATAATAATCTTTTAATTTATATCTCAATCTTATAAAATAATAATTTAATCTTTCCATATCAAATCACTCCTTTTTAATATGTTTACATTCTAAAAATGGGCGTAAAAATACCGTAGATAATAGCCTTCTAAATTTGGCTGCTATCTACGGGTATAAAAAAACACGACCTACCTGTCGCGCTACTTATCCTTTATAGGCAGTATATTATGAAAGGTTATATATTACTGCAAAATGCAACGCAAACAAAGGATAAACTATCCTCTAAGGTCACCTTTTGCCCATATTTAGTTTTAAATTATAATCACCCTTAAATTCATATTCATTAAAAACATCTCCTTTCATATAAAAATATTATCATAATCTTAATATTGTATACTTAATATTGTAGTACTTTAAGAATATTTTGTCAATGGCGAAATTAAAACAAAACCCACCACATAAAAGTGGCAGGTTTACTATGTTGAGACATATATTATAATCTCAATACTAATTTCATACTTGATTTGATTTTAATAAAATAATTATTTCATCATATATAAGCGTGGTTCTTCTAGCTTCTCTTGAACAATTCTAAGAGCTTCTCCAAATCTTTGATAGTGTACAACTTCTCTTTCTCTTAAAAATTTTAAAGGTTCTATTACATCAGGATCATCAGCCATAGTTATTAAATACTCATAAGTAGCTCTTGCCTTTTGTTCCGCAGCTAAGTTTTCTGTAAGGTCAACAATTGGATCACCTTTAGATTGAATACCTGCAGCATTAAATGGAACGCCTGAAGCACTTGCAGGATATACTCCTCTACCATGATCAGCAAAATAAGCACCCATACCCTGTGCCTCAATTTCTTCAATGCTTGCACCCTTCATTAATTGACGAACCATGGAACCGACCATTTCTAAATGGGCTAATTCCTCTGTACCAATATCATTTAATGTGGCTATAGCCTCCGGGGTAACCATAGTGAATCTTTGGCTTAAGTATCTAAGTGCCGCACCAAGTTCACCATCCGGCCCACCATATTGAGTTATAATTACCTTTGCCATTCTAGGACTAGGGTTTTTTATTTTAACTGGATATTGTAGATACTTCTCATATGTCCACATAAATTATACTCCCTCCTTATGAAATCTAAAATTAGCCTCATATTCCCAAGGCCATGGCTGATCTATCCACTGCCAAGGGCAAGGACTACAAGATTCATGTTCGGATAGCATTCCATAATTCATCTCATACCTTTCTTTTAATGCTTTTGATTCCATTACGTGGAAGTTGTACCTTGTAATAACCTTTTCATCCATTGGATGAGTATTAAGATACAAAGAA
>CAYYWN010000415.1:0-1230 GCA_964474485.1 uncultured Clostridium sp.
ACCCGGTCTTATAAATCCTGGGAAAAGTTCATTTGCATTGCCTATCATGTTTTGTACTATAGCATTATTTTTATCAAAATGTGGGTTCTTTTCTGTCATTACAAACATTATCTTTGTTACATCCTCTCCATTTAAGTTCACAGTAACACTATTCTTACTTTTTACAGAATCTCTGTGGAGGTCAATTATAAGTTTAAAATCCCCATATTTGTTTAAATACTGTGTAAGAGTTTCTCTAGATCGCGAATAACTTTGGGTATAGGTAGTGTTGTGCAATGTCTTATCATGAATCACCGATATTCCATAGTTTTCTTCTAGTTCCTTAGCTAATTCATTACCTACAGCGCAGACATTTTCATTTTCATCCATGCTATCATTTGAATTGCTTTCTACATCAGTTGTATATCGCTCAGAGGTATGTGTGTGGTATATCAAAACTTCAGGCTTAGATGAATTAAGTGTCTTTTTCAAACTAGGATTATATGCTTTTAAAGAAGCTAGCTTAGACTGTTCTCCCTTTTGTATATCTTTTTCAGTAACTTTTGAAACACTGGTGTCTCCTAACTTAAAAGAACTTATTTCTTTATTTAGCTTAATAGCCTCTTTACTATTCTCTGGTTTTAACATTGAAAAATATTTAATCTCTTTTGATATGATATTTATAGGGTCTTTTCGATTAATACCTAAGGAATCCAAAATCTTATCCTTTAAAGAAAAACTTCCTTCTACTAAATCTTCTGAATCAAATGATACCTCCTTTACCAATGGCATACTTTTATTTAAAATTTGAACATAAATCATATTTCCTTTTTTTTCATTATAACTAAGTCCTTGTATAGTTTTAGTTAGTAATATCATGGAAATAAATAAAAATAAAATCATTGGTATTAATACATAACTTTTTTGGATCTTATCTTTTACATTTGTATAATAATATTTCATCTTAAATTCCCCCCCATATAAATTATTTATATGAGAGTGTTTTAAAAATTATAGCTTTAATTCATAAATTGATTTATATCCTCTAAATCTAGTGAAGGTTGAAGCGCAAGATTTATACCATTGGAAATTACTCTAGATACTGAATCCACTATTATGTCCACTTCTTTCGGAGTTACTATTAGATCACCACCCTTTGAATTTAGTAGATCTTCAATAAGTCGACCTTTTTCATTTTTATCTATAGACTTTAACATATTATAAAACTCCCCACCTTTAGTAGCTTCTTTT
>CAYYWN010000415.1:1240-1595 GCA_964474485.1 uncultured Clostridium sp.
TACGAGGTCTATACTATCGTTAGCAATTGTTGCTGCATCAACTACGGTTGGAACTCCTATAGCTATAACTGGAATACCTAAAGTTTCAATATTCAAAGCCTTTCTATGATTTTTAAGTCCTGATCCGGGAGAAATACCTGTATCACTTATCTGAATAGTCCTATTAACCCTCTCTAATCTTCTTGAGGCTAATGCGTCTACACAAATTATAAGATCTGGTTTTATTTTATCTACAACCCCCTTAACAATTTCTACTGTTTCTATACCTGTAAGGCCTAATACACCTGGAGATAAGGCACTAACAGCAGCTATATTTTCATCTATTTCATCTGGTATTAACTCTTTTAAATGCCTT
>CAYYWN010000415.1:1605-2196 GCA_964474485.1 uncultured Clostridium sp.
CCTTGTAACCATAGTTTTAGAGATAACCCTTGGTCCTAATGCATCTGGTGTTACATTCCAATTACCAAGCCCTATAACGAGTGTGTTCTTATGCTTATCTTTATTAATAATTTTTGATAAGCTATCAGCCACTACTTTACTTACCCTATTCATAGTTTCTCCATCATAATAAGTAAACTCCGGCATATCTATAGTTATATAACTTCCCTTTGACTTTCCCATACTTTTTTCGCCTGCTTCATTAGTTATTGAAACTTTAGTAACTTTTATATCCTCATAAGGACTATCCTCTTTTACTACTATTCCTTCTGGATCTTTATTATGAGCACTGCTATACATTTCCCTTGCTTCTACCGCAAGATCTGTTCTTATTTCAAACATTAAATCACACTCCTAGTTATTTTTGAACTTATATAAATATTATTCTATTAATAAATGGGAATTATACTTGAATTCTTAAAATTTTAATGCTATAATATCACTTGTTAAATATGAAACTCGAAAGCAGATTTCCCCACGACTGCAGAGGCCATATTATGATAAAGGTGGTGAAAGTTAATGGCAAATATAAAATCTTCAATTAAGAGAATA
>CAYYWN010000416.1:0-2196 GCA_964474485.1 uncultured Clostridium sp.
ATAGAATAAAGCAAAGCCATATAAATTAAAATATACCCTGCCTATATGGACAGGGTATATTTTAATTTATATGTATTATATTTAATTCCAACTATTTATTATCATGTCCCACATCATCTTCCCACTTTTAGCTAAAGTCACCGTACCATAAACATCGTTTGGCACACCCTTTGACATCATAGTAAATGCAAAATTACCTTTTGGTACTTGTATAAATGATGTATCATTTTCTACTCCGCTTAAGTCTCCAGTCTTATTTGCTATATTTTCTTTAATTTCTTCTCCCATATAAAATGCTAGCTTATTTTTCATTTGTTGTTTTTTCATAATTCTTATAACCCAGTTGCTATTCTCTTTATTTAGATAGCTAGAGTTATATAGATGCTTCCAACAAAGACATAAATCGTAGCTGCTAGTTATATTCTGTATAGTATTATCTACCTCTTTTTCTTTTTCAACTCTTCTATTTAGTTTAGTGCTTTTTAAATTCATCTCTTTAAAAATACTGTTAATTTTACTCATACCAACAAGATCCGCAAGCTTATTTGTAGCTGTATTATCGCTTTGTATAAGCATAGCAATAATAAGTTCTAGCAAAGTATATTCTTTTTCCCCGAATTCATGTATTATACCATTACCTGAAACCTTATCATCTATTGAAACGCTGAGTTTATCATTAAGACTAATACTTCCTATCTCTGATTCTTTTAATATAGCCATGGCTATAGGGAGTTTAATGCACCCTGCAGATACCATAGGAACGTTTTCATTGTAGCCATATATATACCCGCCATCTAAATCCTCAAAGTAAAAACTATAATCGCCTATTCTTGATTCTAAATACTTTTTAATTTCCTTCATATTTACCTCCAACTTTAATGATTATTGTATGAACATTAAAGATATATTTCCACCTATTTAAGTGTTCCAAAATACGGCATTTCTTATATTAAATTTAGCCTTAACATAAACTTCTATCATATCTCAAAGATACCTTTTTTCACATTAACACTATTTTCTTATTAGGAAAGCAATTAAAGCTACCTTTTATTTAATTATACACTTTAAATGATACCTATTAAACATAAGGATAATAATTTTGTACTTATACCAAATATGAGGACTGTTAAATTATTAGCATACTCTTTATAACGCATTATGGCATATATATTATACCATAATTTTATGAATATAATTATGGCATAATATATATGCTTCTATACCAATATAATTTTCTATTTTATTATATTTAAAGCAACTAGTACTATAAATATCGCCGCTACAGATAATCTATATACAGCAAATGTTCTCATAGGCTTTTTCTTTAAAAATGCTATAAATCTATCTACTACTAATAATGCTGTAAGGAAAGCTACGATAAATCCTATTGCTAGTGCAATCTTTTCATTAGCAGCCACAGATGAAAAATCAAATTTTTTAAGTTCAAGTCCTGATGCTCCTATCATTACAGGGATAGCTAAGAAAAAGGAAAATTCTGTGGCTACAGTTGTTGAAAGTCCAGCCACCCATCCCCCCATTATTGTAGATGCAGATCTAGACATCCCAGGCCACATGGCAAGACACTGAAATAACCCCACTTTAAAAGCCTGTCCATAACTAATATCCTCTAATTCTCGTACAACGGCTTTACTATTCGACCTTTTTCTAAAGTTATTTTCAATAACTATAAGTAATATACCTCCTACTACAAATCCAATAATTACAGTTTTACTATTAAAAAGATATTGTTTAATGAGTTTATTTAAAGCAAATCCCATTATCATAGCTGGTATCGTTGCTACAATTATATTTAGCCAAAATTTTATACCTTTCTTCTCGAATTTAAAGAAAGATACTATCATATCTCTTATTTTTGCCCAGTATAAAACTACTACTGCAAGTATTGCTCCAAGTTGTATAACCACTTCATACATATCAGAAAAGTCACTACCATTAAACTTAATTAAATCCCCTACTAAAATCATATGCCCTGTAGATGATATAGGTAAAAATTCCGTTATTCCCTCTACAATAGCTATAATAATTGCCTTGAAAATTATTAACATATATTTGCTTCTCCCCTTTTTAAAATTTTTTTCAATATTATAATTAAATATATATTCATCTATTATAATGTATACTAATAACTTTTGTCTATTGTTAGGGGTAATAAAGTAATAAATACTTTATTACGAT
>CAYYWN010000417.1:0-2195 GCA_964474485.1 uncultured Clostridium sp.
GAATAGGTTTTTATGGTTATAAGGCTATGGAAAAAGGCATTGAATTAAGCGATGAAATTGATAGATTTATGATGGATGGATTATTTACAACATTAACTAATGTTAACTTCCATGATGAGAGATTAGTTCAATTAATAAATAAAGCTAATGAAATAAAAAAAGAAGTAAAAGCTTTAGCAGGAAATGTTGATATAAAAGGATTTGAGGAAGCAGATTATATGGCTCCATCTTTAGTAGAAGATATGATAGAAGATGCTGCAAAGTTTGGAGTAATGGTAGACAAGTCATTAAACGAAGATATACGTTCATTAAGAGAACTTTGTGTTTATGGATTAAAAGGTATGGCAGCTTATGGACACCATGCTTACGTACTAGGATTTACAAATAAAGAAGTGAATAAGTTCTTTTATAAGGGCCTTATGAGTACTTTAGATAATAATTTATCTGTAAGTGATTTAGTAGGATTAAATATGGAGCTTGGACAAGTTAACTTTAAAATTATGGAACTATTAGATAAAGCTAATACTGGTAGCTATGGTCATCCTGAACCTACAGAAGTTCTAATTACAAAGAAAAAAGGGCCTTTCATAGTAATATCAGGTCATGATCTTAAAGATTTAAAACAATTATTAGAACAAACAGAAGGAAAAGGTATTAATATATATACTCATGGAGAAATGCTTCCAGGACATGCTTACCCAGAGCTTAAAAAATACTCTCACTTAGTAGGTAATTTTGGTGGAGCATGGCAAGATCAACAAAAGGAATTTGATAATATTCCAGGAGCTATACTTATGACAACAAATTGTATTCAAAAACCAAAAGAAAGTTATATGGATAGAATATTTACTTCAGGAGTAGTAGCATTTCCAGGATGTGACCACATATTAGCAGATGAAAATGGAGTTAAAGATTTTAGCGAAGTTATAAATCATGCTTTAGAACTTGGTGGATGGAATGAAGATGAAGACGAAAAGAAAATATTAGTAGGATTTGGACATAACGCTACATTAAGCCATGCTAATGAAATAGTAGGAGCAGTAAAGGAAGGTTTAATAAAGCACTTCTTTCTAATAGGTGGATGTGACGGAGCTAAATCTGGAAGAAATTATTACACTGAACTTGCTACATCACTTCCAAGCGATACAGTTATAATGACTTTAGCTTGTGGAAAGTATAGATTTAATAAGCTTGACTTTGGAACAGTTGCAGGACTTCCAAGACTACTAGATGTAGGACAATGTAATGATGCATACTCAGCAGTAAAAATAGCTTTAGCCTTAGCAGATGCATTTGAATGTGGAGTTAACGATTTACCTCTTTCAATAATACTATCTTGGTATGAGCAAAAAGCTGTATGTATACTACTTACATTATTATCCTTAAATATAAAGAACATTAAGCTAGGACCAACATTACCAGCATTTATATCACCAAATGTATTACAAGTTTTAGTGGATAACTTCGGAATTAGCCCAATAACTAATGCAGAAAATGATATAAAAGAAATATTAGGATAAGATAAAAAAGCTATATAATCAAGGTGTGTTAAAAATAACTAGATTAAACAAATATATTTTTAAAATACCTAATAAATAATAATTATAAAAAGTCCTTGATATATTGAATTTTAACAGATAAAATTTGATTATATTGAGGACTTTTATACATCAAAGTATTATTAAGGTTAGGTAGAATTTTATTATTGAAATAAAAAATTATATATTATTAAGGAGATTTATTATGGGAGAACATTACGGAAACCTTCAAAAGATAAGAGATGGAAAGAGAACCTATGCAATTACCCCTTTTATACCAGCAGGATTTATATTTCCTGATACTTTAATAAAAATTTCAGAAGTAACTAAAAAGTATAATGGAGTACTTAAAATAACTTCAGGTCAAAGGATTATGATAACAAATCTAAATGAAGAAGACTTAACTAAAATTTGGGAAGAGTTAGGCATGGAGCCAGCGGTTAAGAGTCAATATTCAGTTAAAAATGTGGAGATGTGCCCAGCAGGATTTTGTAAAAGATCAAAATATAATACTATTGGTATTGGAATGAAACTATTAAATAAGTTTTATGGAGCTGAAATGCCAAATAGAACTAAAATAGGTGTGGCAGGATGTAGAAACGCTTGTGGAAGTATCTATGCAAGAGATGTTGGTGTTATAGCTGATAAACTTGGAAT
>CAYYWN010000418.1:0-2193 GCA_964474485.1 uncultured Clostridium sp.
AAGATATTAATGAAATTGAGCTAGTTGGAGTGGTTACGAATATGTGCGTAATAAGCAATGTGATTATGTTTCAGTCACAATATAGGAATGCAGAGATTATCGTTGATGGAAGACTTTGTGCTAGTTTTAATGATGAGTTACATGAAAAGGCACTAGATGTAATTGAATCTTTGCAGGTGAAGGTCATTAATAGGAAATAATACTAATGTATTGGATGTGTAGTTTGAATTGGTGTAGATTAGGGACAAATGAAAGGACAGATATTTTAATATGAGGATAAATAAACTTCTTAGTAATTATGGGTTTTGTTCTAGGAGTGAAACAAATAAATTTATTGAGGAAGGTAGAATACAGGTAAATGGAAAGTTAGCTATTAAAGGGCAGTGGGTAGAGAAGGGGGATGATATTCTGATTGATGATGATCCTCTTTTGCCTAAGGATAAGATATATATTGCATTAAATAAACCGGTAGGTATCACTTGTACTGCGGCAAAGGAAGTGGAAGGTAACATAATTAGCTTTATGAATTATGAGGAATACATTTTTCCTATTGGAAGATTAGATAAGGCATCTGAAGGGCTAATATTAATGACTAATGATGGTGACCTTGCAAATAAAATTTTAGAGTCAGAAAATAACCATGAGAAGGAATATATAGTAACTGTGGATAGACCTTTTGATGATGGTTTTATAAAGGGAATGTCGGAGGGTGTAGAAATTTCTGGAGTTCGAACAAGGCCTTGTAAGGTAAGTAAAATTAGTGAAGATACTTTTAAAATTATACTTACCCAAGGGCTTAATAAGCAAATTAGAAAGATGACCAAGACTTTTGGGTATAATGTGATAAGTCTTCAGCGTATTCGAATTATTAATATAAAAATTAAGGGTATAGATACTGGCAAGTGGCGTAATCTTACAGAAGAAGAGTTAGTTGAATTGAGAAGTAAATAGAGTTGTTAGAGGTTCATGTTGTTAAGTTAGGGCGTTCAATTTATTGTTATACCAATGAAAAAAAGATATATTAAATATTTTGAAAGCTAAAATTCCTAATGATTTTATACTAAATGCTATTTTTTTGATTTGCTAAAGGTTACAATAAATCAAACAAACTAAATAAAAAAGGTTATTATTATAGGGAGGCATTTATGAGGTTTATTACTTTAACTAAAGAAAACATAGAAAGTGAGCATATATGTTGTGCCATTTCAGATAAAAAGTGTAAAGATGGTTACGAACTTAAAAAGCAATGGCTTAAAGACAATATAGAAAAGGGCTATACATTTACAAAATTAGATGAAAGGGCAAAGGTTTTTATAGAATATTGCCCTTCAGAAATAGCATATATTCCAGTAAATGCACCTAATTATATGGTGATAAATTGTTTTTGGGTATCAGGAAGATATTCTGGGAAAGGTTATGGGAAAGAACTACTTAGCCAATGTATAGAGGAAGCAAAAGCAAAGAGCAAAGATGGAATAGTTGCTTTATGCAGTGATAAGAAAAGGCCCTTTATAAGTGATAAAAAGTTCTTTTCAAAGCAAGGGTTTTCAGTAGTAGATAAAGCTAAGCCTTATTTTGAACTATTATGCTTAAAATTTAATGAGGATGCTATGGATCCTCAGATTTTACCTAAAGCTAAAGAGGCGACTTCTTATGATAATGGGGGCTTTATAGCATATTATTCTGATGCATGCCCTTTTATGGATTATAACGTAAATATAATTCAAAAAGAAATAGCAAAGTATAATAATTATATATATGAATCTGTTAGAGTAAAAACCAGAGAAGAAGCTATAAATAGTCCATGCTGCTATACTAACTATTCTCTTTTTTATAAGGGGGAGTTCGTTACCCATGAGATTAATCCTAAAAAATTTAAGGCTATCATAGATAATTTATAAACTTGCAATAAAAATTCTTTTGAATAATCTGAAATTTTTGTTGCAATTTATTAATTTCCATTATATAATTATTATGTGGTAAATAACCACAACAAATAAAAAAAGGAGGTCGTGAATATGTTGACAATTCAAAGATTTAAAGTAGGCAATTATATGAGCATTTTAGTGCGTTCTGTTAATAATATAGTGGCCAATGATATTAATGCTTCAGCACAATTTAATAAATTATACATGCACGATCTTGGTATACGTTTTTAGTTTGTAATTTAGTAATGTATAGCCATAGGTTGTG
>CAYYWN010000419.1:0-2187 GCA_964474485.1 uncultured Clostridium sp.
AAATTTATTTCCTCTAATCTCAAAATTCTTAAACATATCAAAACTTGCACAAGCTGGAGATAGTACTACATTATCTTCATTGCTTGATATCGTCTGAGCCTTTCTAACAGCTTCTTCTAAAGAATTAACTTCATATATGGGTATATCTATGCCCTTGATGCTTTTTAATTCTTCAAATACCTGTCTTATTTTTTCTTTTGTATCTCCAAGTAATATAATTGATTTTATATTATTGTAACCTTCATTTGCTAACGGTTCAAAAGGTATAGCTTTATCATATCCTCCTGCAATTAATATAACAGGCTTTTCAAAAACAGATATAGTTGCAAGAGTTCTAGTAGGACTAGATCCTATAGAGTCATTATAGTATCTTACTCCCTTAACATCCTTTACAAATTCATTTCTATGAGGCACACCCCTAAAGTTACTAAATACTCTTGACATAACCTCTTTGCTAACTTCATGCTCTACAGCTAAAAATGCAGCCATATAATTTTCTATATTATGAATTCCTCTAACTGCCATATGCTTTCCTTCACATATAACTTCATCTTTTAAATATAAAAACCCATCTTTATAATAAGCTCCATCACTTAATGGTCTTTTGCTACTAAAAAATTCCACCTTTCCCTTAGCCTCATCTTTCATTTTATAAGTAATGTTATTTTCTCTATTTAATATTAACAATCCATGTTTATCTTGATTTAAAAATATGTTTTTTTTAGATTCTATATATTCCTCCATCCCTTTATGCATATCTAAATGATTAGGTGTAAGATTTGTTACAATTGAAACTTGTGGGCAAACATCCATAGTCATTAATTGAAAGCTAGATAGTTCTATTACCACTCTATCTTCCGGTTTTATTTCATTTATATCTGAAAATAAAGGTGTACCTATGTTACCCCCTACCCAAGTGTTATATCCTTGCTCCTTTAAAAGATTATATATTATTGTAGTAGTAGTAGTCTTTCCATCACTACCAGTTACTCCATATATCTTTGCAGGGCAATACTTTATAAACTCTTCCATTTCAGATGTTATATATGAACCCTCGCTTCTAGCTTTAATAAGCTCCTTACTGTCTATTCTCATAGAAGGTGTCTTAAATATAACTTCAAAGTTAGAAAGCTTATCTAAGTAACCTTCTCCTAACACAAAATTTACAGATTTCTTTTTTAAATCTTTAACTATATTTCCTAATTCCGCTTCTGTTTTTTTATCAAAAGCCGTTACTTTAGCTCCCATCTCTACCAAGGAATTTATTAATGGTATATTGCTTACCCCTATACCAACTACCGCAACTCGCTTGTTTTTTATATATTCCTCAAACTCTTTAAATTCTTTATTAGACATACTATACCTCCAATTTAGTAATAAACCCTCTATTTTAAACTATTATCTTATGTCAACATTTGTACTTAAAATAATTCTATCATACTAATTAAAATAAGTTAAGAATTTGTAGATTAATCATGGTAAGTTCTATTCATTTCTAATAAAATATAGATATAATTAATATAATTAATATAATTAATATAAAAAGGTGGGTTAAATATGAATAAAGTGTTTAAAGGTTATTATCAGTCACCAATTGGAATAATAGAAATATTAGCTGAAGATAAAGGCATATTTTCAATTAACTTCGTTGATAACTTAAGTATATCTATAAGTAATCCTTCAATTTTAGATTGCATTACTCAACTTGATGATTATTTTAAAGGGCTTAGAAAAAGCTTTGATATAAATATATTTTATAATAAAGGTACTCCTTTTCAAATAAAGGTTTGGGACGCCTTAAAAACCATACCTTATGGATGCACTTGTAGTTATAAAGAAATAGCTTGTAAAATTGAAAATGAAAAAGCTATTAGAGCAGTAGGTGGTGCTAATAACAAAAATAACCTTGCTATTATAATTCCTTGTCACAGAGTTATAGGTAGTAACGGCAATCTTATAGGATATAACGGTGGGCTCTGGAAAAAAGAATGGCTTTTAAACCACGAATCCAAATTCAAAGATTCTTTGTAATTTACTCAATATAAGCAAACTTAAATTAAATATAAAGCCTACTTAATTACTAACTATTTATAAAGGCTAATAAAGTTAAAAGACAAGTAAAGTTATAAAAATAACCCTACTTGCCTTTTAAAACTTCTATATTAAGTTAAATATAAATTAAAACTT
>CAYYWN010000420.1:0-483 GCA_964474485.1 uncultured Clostridium sp.
TTTCTTATTGATGGAAACTCTTTTTTTATAAGTCTACTACTAGCACTTTTATAAGCATTTAAAAATTTTGATATATCTGTATTGGGTGAACCTCTAAACAGTAGATGTACATGGTCTTTATCATGATTCCACTCACCTAAAACAATATTGTATTTAGGACATATATACTCGAATATTTCCTTTAGTCTATTTGATACTTCATCAGTTATTACTTTCCGTCTATACTTTATAACCAATACCAAATGGTAATTTAATAAGAACACTGAATGATTATTAGTATCTAAATTCATCTGTTTACCTCTCTTATAGATTTACTACTGATTGCAGAATACATCATTCATACTAATTCGTCAAGGAGTTATTATTTTAGGTATCGAACCTAAAATAATAAGGGCTATCCATCTCCTACCTATAGAGGATGGGAGAATTCCGCCCTTTCTGTTAAATACTAAGCTTCTAGAAGTATAACCTACTATCTTCAAA
>CAYYWN010000420.1:493-2173 GCA_964474485.1 uncultured Clostridium sp.
AAAGTTTTGCTTTTAAAGGTAACTAATACAAATAAGCAACATAAAAGAGCCTTTTTAATGTGTTTTTATACATATTAAAAGGCTCTTATTACATAATGACTATTTACTTAAGAATTCATCTATGGATGCTGCTGCCTTTTTACCGGCTCCCATAGCTAGTATTACTGTAGCAGCTCCTGTTACAGCATCTCCACCAGCATATACTTTTTCTTTTGTTGTAAGTCCTGTTTCTTCTTCTGTAACAATACATTTTCTCTTATTTATTTCAAGACCTTTTGTAGTTGCAGGAATCAATGGATTTGGTGATGTTCCAAGTGACATTATAACTGTATCTAATTCTAGAACAAATTCTGATCCTTCAACTTCAACAGGTTTTCTTCTTCCTGATGCATCAGGTTCTCCAAGTTCCATTCTTACACACTTCATTCCAGTAACCCATCCCTTATCATCTGTAAGTATTTCTACTGGATTTGTTAATAAATCAAATATAACGCCTTCTTCTTTAGCATGATGAACTTCTTCTGCTCTTGCTGGAAGTTCGGATTCTGATCTTCTATATACTATATGTGATTTTGCACCTAATCTTAATGCAGTTCTTGCAGCATCCATAGCAACATTTCCTCCGCCTACTACTGCAACTCTGTCACCAACTCTTATAGGTGTAGAATATCCTTCTTTAAATGCTTTCATCAAGTTGTTTCTAGTTAAGAACTCATTAGCAGAACATACTCCATTAGCATTTTCTCCTGGTATTCCCATAAACTTTGGAAGACCTGCTCCAGATCCTATAAAAATAGCATCAAAGTCTTCTTCTTCCAACAGTTGATCTACAGTCACAGTTCTTCCAACTATTACGTTAGTTTCTATTTTAACACCTAACTTCTTAACATTTTCTATTTCATATTTAACTACTGTATCTTTTGGAAGTCTAAATTCTGGGATTCCGTATACTAAAACTCCACCTGGCTCATGTAATGCTTCAAAAATGGTTACATCATAACCTTTTTTAGCAAGCTCTCCAGCACAAGTAAGTCCTGCAGGTCCACTTCCTACTACAGCTACTTTTTTCCCATTTTTAGGATCAATTTTTGAAAGGTCAACATCGTTTTCTCTTGAGAAGTCTGCTACGAATCTTTCAAGCTTACCAATAGCAATAGCCTCTCCTTTTATACCAAGTACACATTTACCTTCACATTGCACTTCTTGAGGACATACTCTACCACAGACTGCTGGAAGAGCACTAGATCTAGCTATAACTCTTGCTGCTTCTTCAAATTCCCCATTTTTTACACATTGAATAAACTCAGGTATTTCAATTGTTACTGGGAATTGAGTTACACATAAAGGCTTTTTGCAATTTAAACATCTAGAAGCCTCTGCCATAGCTTCTTCTTTTGTATATCCTAAACAAACTTCTTCAAAGTTAGTAGCTCTTATTTTTGGATCTTGTTCTGCTATTGGAGTCCTTTTCATTCTATCCATTATTTATCACCTCCGCAGCCACAACCACCGCCATGATGTGTGTCTCCTTCTTCTTTCTTTAATACTTTTCTTCCCTCTTGTGTTTTATACATAGTTTGTCTTCTCATTGCTTCATCAAAGTTAACTAAATGTCCATCAAATTCTGGTCCATCTACACAGGCAAATTTAACTTCATTTCCAACAGTTACTCTACAAGCA
>CAYYWN010000421.1:0-2161 GCA_964474485.1 uncultured Clostridium sp.
AACCAAAGGTTGCAACCTATGATTTACAGCCTGAAATGAGTGCCTATGAAGTAACTGAAAAGTTAATAGAAAAGTTAGATGAAGATCAGTATGATATGGTCATATTAAACTTTGCTAATCCAGATATGGTAGGCCATACAGGGGTATTTGAAGCAGCTAAAAAAGCCATCGAAGTCATAGATGAATGTTTAGGTAAAATTTCAGATAAGATACTAGAAAAAGATGGTACTCTATTTGTAACCGCTGATCATGGAAATTCAGAACAAATGGTAGAGTATGGAACAAAAAACCCTATGACAGCTCATACTACAAATAAGGTTCCGTTTATATATATTTCAAATAATGCAACTTCTCTTAGAAAAGAGGGAAGACTTTCAGATATAACGCCTACAATACTAAAAGCAATGGGACTTGAAGCTCCTGTTGAAATGACAGCAGAATCTTTGATAAAATAATAGAGACCTATAGTTATAAATAAGGTAAATAAGTATTATTTGTCTTATTTATAGCAATAATATAAATAAATATTTAAAGATAATAGGAGGTATAATTAATGAAAAATTATGTTGAAATAGTAGATATTTTTGCAAGACAAATATTAGACTCAAGATCATTTCCAACTGTAGAGGTGGAAGTAACATTAGAAGATGGAACTGTTGGAGTAGCTTCAGTACCATCAGGAGCATCCACAGGAATATTTGAAGCTGTTGAATTAAGAGATGGAGACAAAACTAAGTTTAATGGTAAGGGTGTTTTAAAAGCAGTTGAAAACATCAATGAAACCATAGCAACAGAACTTGTAGGTATGAACATATTTGACCAAGTATCTATAGATAATCTTATGATAGAACTAGATGGAACAGACAATAAGGGTAAACTAGGTGCAAATGCTATACTAGGAGTATCTCTAGCAGTGGCAAAAGCAGCAGCTAACTATTTAGGGCTTCCTCTATATCAATATATAGGTGGAGTTAATGCAAAAGTTCTTCCAGTACCTATGATGAACATCATAAATGGTGGAGAGCATGCTGATAATAACGTAGACCTTCAAGAATTTATGATAATGCCAGTAGGAGCTTCATCTTTTAGCGAAGCTTTAAGAATGGGTTCAGAAGTTTATCATTCATTAAAGACACTATTAAAATCTAAAGGATATGATACAGGTGTAGGTGATGAGGGTGGATTTGCTCCAAACCTTGGTTCTAATGAAGAGGCAATTGTAATTATAATAGAAGCTATAGAAAAAGCTGGATACAAACCAGGAAAAGATATTTTCATAGCTCTTGATCCAGCTTCATCAGAATTCTTTGAAGATGGAAACTACAACTTAAAGGGAGAAGGAAGAATACTTACTCCAGAAGAAATGGCTAATTACTATGTAGAACTTGCAAGCAAGTACCCAATTATATCAATAGAAGATGGTATGGCAGAAGAAGACTGGAAAGGATGGAAGCTTCTAACTGAAAAGATAGGAGATAAAGTTCAACTAGTAGGAGACGATTTATTTGTAACTAATACTAAGAGATTAAACATGGGAATTGAAAGAGGTGTAGCTAATTCAATACTTATAAAGTTAAATCAAATTGGTACATTAACTGAAACTTTAAATGCAATTGAAAGAGCTCAAAGAGCTGGATACACTGCAGTAGTTTCACATAGATCAGGAGAAACAGAAGATACTACAATAGCAGACCTTGTTGTAGCAGTAAATGCAGGACAAATAAAAACAGGAGCTCCAGCTAGAAGTGAAAGAGTTGCTAAGTACAATCAATTATTAAGAATAGAAGAAGAGCTAGATGATATGGCTGAATATAGAGGAATCAAAGCTTTTAATAACATTAAAAATAGATAATTTAAATTTAAGGTTTTGTATACTAAGACCAATTATTTAAATAAAAGTTTTAGTAATATAAAAAGTAAATAGTTTAAGTTAAAGATATTAATTTAATAAACCTACTCCAAAAAAGGAGTAGGTTTATTTTTAAGTTTAATATATATTATTAGTTCATATATATTATTCATAGGATAATACAAAAAAAGTTGTAAGTAAGATTAAAAAAGTTGTAAACTTAATTGTAATATGCTAAAATGGCTATATGTATATTACATATAGAAGGTAATATATTTTAGGAGGGAATTATAATGCATAATTTTTTAGTGG
>CAYYWN010000422.1:0-2159 GCA_964474485.1 uncultured Clostridium sp.
GAATACTCCCAACAAATATAGGCGGTAGATTTGTAATGGAAAGTAACATGTTATTTATTTTATCACCTTGGATTGATGGAAGCAAATGCAATTATGATAATGTAGAAAATATTATAGATTCATCCTTAAATCTTTCTAAATTTCATAATGCTTGTGATAATTTCATTCCAATTAAAGGTAGTACGTATAAAGAAGCTTATGCCGATATTACACTCTCTACAGAAAAGCACTTTGAGCAACTTTTAAATTGTTCTAATAAAGCTTTTAAATATGGTGATAAATTCTCAAAAATATTTTTAAATAATTTTGAAAGCAGTATGAAGCTTGCAAGGTTAGCACTTGATGTATCCTCTACTATATCTATGAGTAATCTTAGCATTTCTTTATGCCATGGGGACTATGTAAATAAAAATATAATATTGGATAAGGATAATAATATTTGGACTATAGATTTTGATAAATGCAAAATTGATTACTGTACGCATGATATATCTTATTTTTTGAGAAGATTATTAAAAAGAGATAATACTCGTTGGGATTTAGAAATAGCTATAAGTGTACTTGAAATATATGATAGCATAAGACCTTTGTCCCTTGATGAATATAAGTATATATTTATATACTTAGCCTTTCCTCAAAAGTATTGGAAAATCTCTAAAGATTATTATAATAATATAAATAAGTGCAATAAATCTTCTTTTTGTAATCTTTTAAGTAAGTCTGCTTCAAAAAATGACTTTCAACTTCAGTTTGCTTTTGAATTTAAAGATTACATAGAAAATAAATTTAAATGCACACTAAATTAAAAAGGACTATCCTAAAGGATAGTCCTTCATAATCTTATATATTATCTCTTGTTTTTAACTTGAGCTTGTGCAGCGGCAAGTCTTGCAAGAGGTACTCTAAATGGTGAACAAGAAACATAGTTAAGTCCTACGTTATGGCAGAATTCAACTGATGATGGATCTCCTCCATGCTCTCCACATATCCCAAGCTTTATGTCAGGTCTAGTCTCCTTACCCTTTTCAGTAGCAATTTCAATCAATTGTCCTACTCCAGTTTGATCTAACTTAGCAAATGGATCAGACTCGTAAACCTTCTTTTCGTAGTAATCTTTTAAGAAATTACCAGCATCATCTCTTGAGAACCCAAAAGTCATTTGTGTTAAGTCATTTGTTCCAAAGGAGAAGAATTCTGCTTCTTTTGCTATCTCATCAGCAGTTAAAGCAGCTCTTGGTATTTCTATCATTGTTCCTACCATGTACTTTAAATCTACTCCCTTTTCCTTTATTATTTTATCAGCAGTAGTTGTTATTATATCTTTAACGTATTTTAATTCTTTTATTTCACCTATAAGAGGTATCATTATTTCTGGAACTATATCAAAACCTTTTCTTTCCTTAACTTCTATAGCTGCTTCTATAATTGCTGTAGCTTGCATTTCAGCTATTTCTGGATAGGAAACAGCTAAACGGCATCCTCTATGACCCATCATTGGATTAAATTCATGTAATGATTCAATGGTTGCTTTTAACTCTTCATATTCTAATCCCATATCTTTTGCAAGTGATTTTATTTCACTTTCATGAGTTGGTAAAAATTCATGTAATGGAGGATCTAAAAGTCTTATGGTAGTTGGTTTACCCTCCATCGCTTCATACAATCCCACAAAATCTTCTTTTTGCATTGGTAATATCTTTTCTAATGCCTTTCTTCTTTGAACTTCGTTTTTAGAAACTATCATTTCTCTAACAGCGGCTATTCTATCCTCTGCAAAGAACATATGCTCAGTTCTGCAAAGTCCTATCCCTTCTGCCCCAAATGTTACTGCTTGAGCAGCATCTCCTGGTGTATCTGCATTAGCTCTAACTTTTAATTTTCTAATGTCATCAGCCCAAGCCATAAAGGTTTCAAAGTGTCCACTTATTTCAGGATCCACCGTTTTTATAGATGTCCCATATATGCTTCCTGTAGTTCCATCTATAGATATATAGTCATCTCCTGTGTACACCTTTCCTCCAACTGTTAATGTCTTTTTATCTTCATCAACCTTTAGTTCTCCACATCCAGCAACACAGCAAGTCCCCATGCCTCTAGCAACAACAGCAGCATGAGATGTCATTCCACCTCCTACTGTAAGTATACCTTCAGCCGCTATC
>CAYYWN010000423.1:0-2147 GCA_964474485.1 uncultured Clostridium sp.
TTGAATGATGCAAATCTTTAAAAGATGGTAAAAGTTTAAGTAAAAGCTTTTTAAGTTATCCTAATATATATCCAAAGATGTTTATACAAATGGTACAAGTGGGTGAAGATAGTGGAAGGCTAGAAGATAGTTTTAAAATACTAGGTGAGTATTATAAAAAGCAACAGAAATTAAAAAATAAATTAATAAGTGCATTATCATATCCAATAGTACTTATGTTTACTGTTATTACAATGTTTTTCTTTATAACAATTAAAGTAATTCCGAGCTTTATGAATTTATTAGAGAATAATGTACAAGAACTACCATTGTACACAAAAGTAATTTTAAGGACTAGTAGCTTCATTTCAGATAAATGGTATTTAATAGTGACAATACTTATATTAAATCCAATGCTCGTATTACTTAATTATAAAAGGAGCAGCGTTAGTAATTTTTTAATTGCAAGAATTAAAACCATTAAAGAGTTTTATAATATTAAGTTTATCATGAGTTTAAGGGTACTTATAGGGTCAGGAAATACAATTATAAATAGTATAGAAAAATGTACGCATATGTTTGAAGAGAATAGTTACAAAAAAGACTTAACTTTAATAGTATCAGATATAAAAAAGGGAAGAAGTTTATATAAGGCTTTTAAAAGATCTGGATTATTTAACTCAATTTCTTTAGCAATTTTAAAGGTAGGAGAAGAAAGTGGTAATCTAGAAGAAAGCTTAAATCACATAGAGGAAATAATGTTAGTCAACTATGAAAAGAGCATAGAAAAAAATTTAAATATTATTCAACCCATATCCTTGATTATTATAGGTGGTATGATTTTAGTCCTTGTAATAACCTTAGTCTTACCCATGATTAATGGATTAACATCCATATCTTAAAGTAGGTGACATATGAAAAAAGTATTTAAGAAAGGTTATGTGAAAAAGAGAGGGTTTACTCTAATTGAAATATTAATAACTTTAAGCCTTATAGGAATAACTATGTATATAACATTTATACCTATTAAGCTTGTAAAAAACAGTATATTTAACGCTGAAGTTAAACATTGTAAGACTTCTATATTTTCATTAGTTTCATTTTCAAGTGAATATTGCAAGAGTAATCAAAAAAAAGGATACATACAATTAGAAAAAAAGGCAAATAAAATAAGTTTTTCAGTGGATAATAAAATTGTTAAAGTTGTATTGATACCAAAAGAGTATCAATTAATAGGTAGTAATTTGGATAAGATATTTTATGTTAAAGAAGATGGCTCAGTGGAATCAGGAACTATAAGTCTAAGAGATTCTAAAGGTAAGGAACACTTAATTACAATACAGGTAGGTAATTTTTATGGAGAGATTAAATCATAATAAAAGTAAAGGGAGTATTCTTGTTGAGACACTAATTGCATTCTCTATATTGATTTTAATTATTAATACATTTTTTGTGTGTAGAAGTTACTATTTTAAAGAAAGAATTAATCAGGAAAGGTCTATGAAAGAAACATTATTTTTGGAGGCTCTAAAAAATGAAATATATTATAATCAGAGTTTTGAGGATTGGGACCTAACCTCTAATAAAGAATACTACATTGAAAATAAATATATTGAAATGGATTTTATAAAAGATAAAAATATATCAGAAATCATGAAAGAAGAAAATCAAATTAAAAAACCATATATTAAGATAAATACTATTAAAAAAGAGGACATACTAGAAATAAGTATTACCTTTATAAAGGAATCTAATAGTAAGCAAATAAAATTATATAAAGGAAACTATTAATAAATGAATAAGAGTAAAAAAAAGGCGTTTTCTATTTTAGAATTTATTATTTCTTTTGCAATATCTATGACTATAGCATCATTTCTTTTTGTAATAATATTAATGTGTGTTAAAGACAATGAAAAAGAGAATAAATCTTATATTAATTATATTTATTTAAAACAAGCTGTAGATATAATAGATAGGGAATTAGCTACAGGCAGATTTAAAGTAGAAACTAAGAATAACTCTATAATATTAAAAGAAAATAAACATGATAATTCAATTGAGAAAGAAATAATTAAAAATAAAGAAGGTAGAGTGGTGTCTATTGTTAAAATAAATAATATTATTCAAACCTCTAATAACATTATTAAAAATGTAGAAGAATTTTATGT
>CAYYWN010000424.1:0-2141 GCA_964474485.1 uncultured Clostridium sp.
AAGGTAAAGATGTTATGGCTATCCCAGGTAGCTACTATCGGAAACAGAGCAGAGGATGCAATGATATTATCAGCGATGGCGCCTATATATTTACAGGTATAAATGATATATTAGAGTTATTAGGCATTGATAAAAAAATTAGCACTGGTGATAAAAATAATAAAATGAGCTTGAATAAAGGCTTTTTAATGAAGTTTATTGAAGATAGGCCGATACATATAAATGAAATAGTTAACAAAAGTAATATTGACATAAAGGTACTGTATGAGTTATTATTTGAAATGCAACTTGCTGAAGAAATAATATGTTTAGCAGGGGACTACTATGTTAAGAAAATTTAAATATGATAACATAAAATTAGATAGAAAGTATATTAAATATGTATAAGAAATAGTATGAAAGATATTTGTGGGATTATATTATGTAGGGGGTGAAGTCTCCATTTCATTATGGAGTATTATATGGGACAAAATTTAGTTATTGTTGAATCACCAGCAAAGGCCAAAACAATTGGTAAGTATTTGGGGAAAAATTATTTAGTAGAAGCATCTATGGGACATGTTAGAGATTTACCTAAAAGTCAACTAGGAGTAGATATAGAAAGTAATTATGACCCTAAATATATTACAATAAGAGGTAAAGGTGAATTATTAGATAAGCTAAGAAAGCTCGCAAAGAAAAGCGATAAAGTTTATCTTGCAACAGACCCTGATAGAGAAGGGGAAGCTATTTCATGGCATTTAGCAACAGCACTAAAAATAGATAAAAAAGAAAAATGTAGAATAGAGTTCAATGAAATTACTAAGACTGCTGTGAAAAATTCTATAAAGAATTCAAGAATTATAGATGAAGATTTAGTAGACGCTCAGCAAGCAAGAAGAATTCTAGATAGGCTAGTTGGATATGAAATAAGCCCAATTTTATGGAGAAATGTAAAGTGGGGACTTAGCGCAGGTAGAGTTCAATCAGCAGCGCTACATTTGATTTGTGAGCGGGAAGAGGAAATTGAAAAGTTCATTCCAAAAGAGTATTGGAGTATAGAATGCATTATTTTAAAGGATAAAATAAAATTTCCTGTAAAACTTACAAGTTATAATAATAAAAAAATAGAAATAAAAAATGAGCAAGAAGCTAAAGATATTATTGAAAATATAAAAAAACATGATTTTAAGGTAAAAAAAATTAAAAAATCTTTAAAAAATAAAAATCCACTTCCACCATTTACAACAAGCACATTGCAACAGGAAGCTTATAAAAAGATAAACTTTGCCACTAAAAAAACTATGTCCGTAGCTCAACAACTTTATGAAGGAGTTGAAATAAAGGGTCATGGTACTATTGGGTTAATTACTTATATGAGGACAGATTCTGTACGTATATCTGAGGAAGCTCAAGCAAATGCAATGGAATTTATCGAAAGCTCCTACAGTAAAGAATATTTACCAAAAGAGCCTAGGGTTTATAAAGGTAAAAAAAATATACAAGATGCTCATGAAGCTATAAGACCTTCAGACATAAATATTACACCTGAGAAGGTAAAAGGTAGTCTTAAACCAGAACAATATAAATTGTATTTACTTATATGGAATAGATTTGTAGGAAGTCAAATGTCTTCTTGTATATTAAATACTATTTCAGTAGAAATAAAAAATGGAGATTATACTTTTAGAGCTAGCGGGTCATCCATTAAATTTGAAGGATTTATGAAAGTATATGATTATACTCCTGATACAGAAGAAGAAAATACAAAAATACCAGATCTTATTGAAGATGAAATTTTAAAATATTGCAATATAGATTCTAAGCAACATTTTACGCAACCTCTTGCTAGATATACGGAAGCAAGTTTTGTTAAAACTATGGAGGAAAATGGAATTGGAAGACCTAGTACTTATGTACCAACTATATCTACACTTTTTAGTAGAAAATATATTGATAGAGAGAAAAAAAGCTTATTGCCAACCGATTTAGGAAAAATAGTAAATGACATTATGGAAAAATATTTTAAGCAAATAGTAGAGATAGACTTTACCGCCGCAATGGAAAACAAGCTAGATAGTGTAGAAGAGGGTAAGGAATCATGGAAAGAAGTTGTAGATGAGTTTTTTAAACCTTTAATGGATTCCACAGATATAGCTGAA
>CAYYWN010000425.1:0-2136 GCA_964474485.1 uncultured Clostridium sp.
ATTTATATCATCAAGCTTTCTATTGTTTTTTCCCTCAAATATAGAAGAAACAATAAAAAGAGCTTTATCTCCTGAAACTCTTATAATTGAAATTCCACTTTCACCTACAGCTGTAGCTATAGCAGCTATAGTATCAAAATCTTTCATCTTTAGCCTCCTCAACCCGAAAAATCGGTTATATATTATATAAATTATACTATAAAACTAATTCATTATTTAATAATTATAATTTTAATTTATAATTATTTTTATTTTAAATTTTTATTTACATAAATAAAAATTAGATTTCAAATTTTATATATTTTATTCGTATTAATAAAACATTAGAGATTATATCATTTCATACCGTCTTACTCAAGTGCTACTATTTTTTATTTATAAACTATAACTAATAATTTTAAATAAGAGGTTACTGTATATTAAAAAAGAAAGCCACCTTAGGCTTTCTTTAAATCTACTACTACTCTTCTATAAGGTTCTTCACCTTCACTATAAGTATAAATATAAGGATTATCTTGTAAAGCGGAATGTATTATTCTTCTTTCATAAGGATTCATAGGTTCTAATTTAAAGTTTCTTCCAGATCTTCGTACCCTACTGCCGGTCTTATCTGCTAACCGTTTTAAAGTCTCTTCTCTTTTAAACCTATAATTTTCTGTATCTAATACAACCCTTTTATATTCTTCATCATTACCTTTGTTAATAACAAGGCTAACTAGATATTGAATGGAATCTAGAGTTTCTCCTCTATATCCTATTACAATTCCCATATTATCACCAGATAAAATAATGCTAATAATATTATTCTCTTCCTTGATATCAATTTCAGCTGTAACTCCCATTGCATTTAAAACTTCAGTTAAAAAAGATTTTGCATCATGTACATAATCCTTTTTTAATCTAACCTTAATTTTAGCTGGCTTAACTCCAATAAAATTAAATAAACCTTTAGTACCCTCTTCTAAAACTTCAACTTCAACTTTATCCTCTGTAACATTTAATTCTTTTAGTGCTTTCTTTAATGCTTCACTTACGGTCTTTCCACTAATTTCAATTGTTTTCATAACCTATTTCACCCACCTTTGATCTCATACCCCTATTTTTATTTATTTCTTTTATTTAAATCTTTATCGGAACTAATTTCTTTTGCAACTTTATTTGTAGCAATTTCATCATTAGGCTTTTTATCTAGAGATTTAGTTAAGAAGGTTTGAGCAATTTGTATTAAATTATTTATAACCCAATATAAAACTAATGCAGATTTAAGTTTAATACTCATGAAACCTATAAATCCTGCCATAAAAATATTCATTGTTTGCATCTGCTTTGCCTGAGCATCTTGAGGCGCATTGTTTGAAATAATTTTACTAGATATAAATTGTGTTAAAAATGATAAAACAGGTAATATGTATAAATGGTCTGGTTGTGATAAGTCCTTTATCCATAAGAATCCCACTCCAGTTATACCTTGTAAATTATTAAAAACATAATATAATCCAAAAAGTATTGGCATCTGTACCAATAAAGGTAAGCATCCACTTAAAGGGTTTACACCATTTTCTTTATATAATTTAGACATTTCTTGTTGTTGCTTTTGAGGATCATTTTTATACTTAGCTTGTAATTTCTTCATTTCTGGTTGTATCTCTTGCATCTTTACTTGAGATCTTGTTTGCTTTATATTTAAAGGTAGCAATATTATTCTTATTATCACTGTAAAAAATATTATAGCTAGGCCATAAGAATAATCTGGATTAGCAGTTATTACCTTTACTAGTCCATGAATAAATTCAAAAAATTGAGTTAAATACTGATTTAAATACTTCAAATACTAAACCTCCCGACAATATTATTTAACAGGGTCATATCCACCTTTATGAAAAGGATGACACTTAAATATCCTCTTTACGGACATAAAACCACCTTTTAGCGCTCCATATTTTTCTATAGCTTCTAAGGCATATTGTGAACATGTTGGATAAAATCTACATGATGGAGCTTTCATAGGTGAAATATATTTTCTATAAAACTTTATTAAACTAATGAAAAATTTTTTATTCACTTTCCATTAAACCTGCCTTTTTAAAAAGGGTTTTCATAGAGTCTTCTATATCAGAGTAATCTTTATCCTTTACA
>CAYYWN010000426.1:0-2125 GCA_964474485.1 uncultured Clostridium sp.
TATAAATAGTATATTACCAGATGTTAAGTCTAAATCTTTGAAAATAGAAAATCAATATGTAACTATAAATATAAGTCCTATAGCATTAGACAAAATAAAACAAAATGTAGGGGAAGACGGTAAGAGATACATAATGATAAGTATGGATGAAAAATCTTATATAGGAGATATAGAAATTAAGGATGACGAAGTTAAAAAAGATATTGAAGATTTGAACTTAGCTGTAGAAATATAAAATAGCGTATTAGGTGATCTTTTTAATATATATATTTATTTTATATATAATTAAGGTTAGGGCATAGTCAAAAATTATAAATATAATCTGTAAAATTATTAATAATATATAATAAGGAATATTTATAGAAGGAATATGGGGAAGCATATGATTATAAATATAAAAAAGTATTAACATAGATACATTAAAAAAGGTTAGTTTTAATAGTAGTTCTAAAAAAAGTTTCCTTAATCCTTCTATGTAATATTTTATAAAAGCATAGAGACCAAAGAAAAGAAGATAGGTAATAGATAAGCCTTTTAATCCTAATATAAAGGATAATATAAAGGAAGCCATATAAACTATAAAGGAGGATCTTATATTAATAGATAAGATTGAAATTGATATTATTGAAGTAGTTATTGAAAGTAAAGTTAATTTGCTTGTGGGAATTATACTTGAAACATATAATATTATCACAGTTAGAGATGTGAAAAGCCCACCTTTAGCAATATATTTACTCCTATCCATTTAAATCCTCCTTATTTATTGAGTTTATTAATTATTACTTAGCAACAAGGTATACAATCTCCACCAAAGCATTCACATATGCTGTCAAGACACCAAAGCTTAAGGCACATATCACAAGCACCATCATTGCCTCTAGAATTACCATAGTATGATTGCCTATACCCCGTATTTCTGCTATTTATCATATTTAAGGCTTGCCTATATTCAAAGTTATTAGGCGCTAACCTACAGGATGTTGATATATAATTGTATGCACTATCATTCCAACCTTTTTTTAGGTGAACCATACCCATAAGATAATTCCATTCAGCATCTCTTACTTTCAAATTATTCAAAGCTCTTTCAGCAGATGTTATATCTCCTCTTTGAATATACATTCTTATTTCATTAAAATTATTATATTCAGAATTATAATTTTCATTACTATAATTTTCTCTTGAATTATTATTTTTAGCATTTTTTAAAAGATAATTATAGGCTTCATTTATTTCTCGCATCTTATCTTCCGCTAGATCTTTTAATGGGTTATTTCCGTATTGATCAGGATGGTACTTTTTAGCCAGCTCTCTATAGGCGATTTTTATTTCTTGCTCTGTAGCATTTTCTTTAATTCCAAGTATTTCATATGGATTTGTCATAATAATTACACTTCCTTTTTTAGATTTATATAAATATTATCTTTATTATACTTTTCTGGGTAGAATACTTTATCCGTTTTTTCCATTAAGCCATATTTTAATATATTTTCTATTAAACCTTTATTTTTTTTAATTGGTAGTTTGTAAAAAAGATCTATGCATTGTGAAGCACAGGAAACTAATATAAACTCAATTCTATCTTTTATTAAAGGATAAAACTCTAAATAATTTAAATTATTTTCATTAAAACAATGATTTATAGGATTAAATTTATAATTTTTTATATCATCCTTTAAGTCATCTATAGCATCTATTAGGTATATCCATTTTCCAAGGTTATATCCAAGCCAATAAAGATCCTCTCTAAAGTTTTGATCTTTGAAGTTGTAACTTGTTAATAGTGTACCTGTAAGATGAGAGAAGGTATCACTTATACTGTCTATATTATTTTCATTTATATCCTTTTCTTGCTTTGAAAGTTTTTCTAAAGAGTCTTTTATTTGATTTTCAACTTCTGTTAGATGAAGAGAAGTTTTTTTTATGTATAAACTAGAAATTGAATATAATATATTATATTTAAAAGCCTTTTCGTCATTTAAATCATCTAAGAATTTATAATGTGTCAAAGTTATATTAAGTTTTGAAGCATAGTCTACTGATTTATTATTACTAACATATAACCTCTTTTTTAGTGGATGCACAGGGCAGCGTTTAAGTTTTAGATCTAAGGGTTCATCTAAAA
>CAYYWN010000427.1:0-2103 GCA_964474485.1 uncultured Clostridium sp.
GTAATGCGTGAATCAGATATAATCCTAGCTACTGGCGGACCTGCCATGGTTAAATCCGCATATTCATCAGGTAGACCAGCTTTAGGTGTTGGTGCCGGAAATACTCCAGCTATAATTGATGAAACAGCTCACATAAAAATGGCTGTAAACTCAATATTACTCTCTAAAACCTTCGATAATGGTGTAATCTGTGCTTCAGAGCAAAGTATAGTTGTTATGGATTCAGTTTATGAGGAAGTAAAAAAAGAGTTAGCTCTTAGAGGCGCTTATATATTAAAAGGCGAAGAAGTGGATAAGGTTAGAAAAATAATTTTAAATGATAAAGGTGGATTAAATGCCGATATCGTTGGACAATCAGCCTTTAAAATAGCTGAAATGGCTGGAGTTTCTGTACCAAAGGTTGCTAAGGTTTTGGTAGGAGAAGTAGACTCAGTGGAACTTGAAGAGCCATTCTCACACGAGAAGTTATCACCAGTACTTGCAATGTATAAAGTAAAATCATTTGACGAATCTTTAACAAAAGCTGCTAGACTAGTAGAATTAGGTGGATTCGGTCATACTTCTATACTTTATACGGATCAGGTTAAATCAGAAGATAGAATTATACAATTTGGTGCTGCCATGAAAACTGCAAGAACATTAATCAATATGCCAGCATCACAAGGAGCTATAGGAGACATCTATAACTTTAAATTAGCTCCATCTTTAACACTAGGTTGTGGATCTTGGGGTGGAAACTCTGTTTCAGAAAATGTTGGCCCTAAACACTTAATTAACATAAAAAGTGTTGCTGAGAGGAGAGAAAATATGCTTTGGTTTAGAGTTCCCGAAAAAACTTACTTTAAATATGGATGTTTACCAATAGCTCTACAAGAGCTACATGATTTAAATAAAAAGAAGGTATTTATAGTTACAGATAAAATATTATTCGACTTAGGATATACTCATAAAGTTACTGATATATTAGATGAAAATAAAATAGACTACAAAATATTCTCAGATGTTGAACCAGACCCAACACTTAAAACTGCAAAAAGAGGCGCTGAAGAAATGTTAAGCTTCAAACCTGATGTGGTGCTTTCATTAGGTGGAGGCTCACCAATGGATGCAGCTAAAATTATGTGGGTAATGTATGAACATCCAGAGATTAGATTTGAAGATTTAGCTATGAGATTTATGGATATAAGAAAAAGGGTTTATAAATTCCCAGTTATGGGTGAGAAGGCAATGATGGTTGCTGTCCCAACATCAGCAGGAACAGGTTCAGAAGTAACCCCATTTGCAGTTATAACGGACGAGGAAACAGGTATTAAGTATCCATTAGCGGACTATGAATTAACTCCAGATATGGCTATAGTCGATGCAGAACTCATGATGAGTATGCCAAAAGGATTAACAGCCTCTTCAGGAGTAGACGCATTAACACATGCCCTAGAAGCTTATGTTTCAGTACTTGCATCAGAATATACTAATGGTATGGCCTTAGAATCTATAAGATTAATATTCAAATACTTACCAGATGCTTATAATGAAGGAACAACTAATATTAAGGCTAGAGAAAAAATGGCTCATGCTTCATCCATGGCTGGTATGGCTTTTGCTAATTCATTCTTAGGAGTCTGCCACTCAATGGCACACAAGTTAGGTGCATTCCACCACATACCACATGGTACTGCTAATGCACTTTTAATAAATGAAGTAATTAAATTCAATGCTACCGATGCTCCAGTTAAGCAGGCAGCCTTCCCCCAATATAAATATCCAAATGCTGCATGGAGATATGCTAGAGTAGCTGACTACCTAGGTTTAGGTGGAAATACTATAGATGAAAAGGTTCAATTGTTAATTAAAGCTATAGATGAACTAAAAGCTAAGGTTAACATGCCTAAAACTATAGCAGAAACTGGGGTATCTTCACAAAAATTCTATGCTACCCTTGACGATATGGTTGAACAAGCCTTTGATGACCAGTGTACAGGTGCTAACCCAAGATATCCATTAATGAGCGAAATTAAGCAAATGTATGTAGATGTATTTGAAAGCGTAAAACTCGAAACTAAAGAATCAAAAAAGGCAACTAAAGGCAAGTAATATTAAAGTTTA
>CAYYWN010000428.1:0-366 GCA_964474485.1 uncultured Clostridium sp.
TTATTCTTTTTACTATAGAAATATTATGGCCATATATATCAGTAGCTGACACCATAATACCTGTAGGTGTTACATAGCTATCTGAATTTTTTATAAGGTAAGCGTCACATATTCTAGAAATAGTTTCTTCAACTCTGTAGGTTTCTCCACCATTTTGAAGCATTACACACCCAGCTTCAGTAGCGATAGAAATAATTTTATTAACGTCCATATATATCACCACTTTCTATGTGACTTTCCACATATTTTATTAAATTTAATTATATCACAAAAAGATTATCTAAGAATCTGTTTTGAATATTAAAATTATTTTGAGTTTATTGTAAATTATAGTTGAAAAATATCCTATTAAAATTTATAATGGGA
>CAYYWN010000428.1:376-2102 GCA_964474485.1 uncultured Clostridium sp.
TTTAGAAAAAACTTATAGGAAAGTATTAAATATTATAAACGAAGAAATGGAAAGGCAAGAATATAATATAGAGCTAATAGCTTCAGAAAACTTTACTAGTAGAGCTGTAATGGAAGCTGTAGGATCACCTTTAACAAATAAATACGCAGAAGGATATCCTCACAAAAGGTATTATGGTGGTTGTGAGGTTGTTGATAAAGTAGAAGATTTAGCTAGAGACAGAATGAAAGAATTATTTAATGCAGAGCATGCTAATGTACAACCTCATTCTGGATCACAAGCTAACATGGGAGTATATTTTGCAGTATTAAAACCAGGAGATACTGTACTAGGAATGGATTTAAGTCATGGAGGACATTTAACTCATGGTAGTCCAGTAAACTTTTCAGGTAAACTATTTAATTTCGTTTCCTATGGTGTAGAAAAAGATAATGAGCAAATTGATTATAAAAAGGTTAGAGAAATGGCTTTAGAACATAAACCTAAAATGATAGTTGCAGGAGCAAGTGCATATCCAAGACTTATTGACTTTAAAAAGTTTAGAGAAATAGCTGATGAAGTAGGGGCATATTTCATGGTAGATATGGCTCATATAGCAGGACTTGTTGCAGCAGGACTTCATCCATCACCAGTTCCTTATGCAGACTTTGTAACTACTACAACACATAAAACTTTAAGGGGTCCTAGAGGCGGAGCTATATTATGTAAAGAAAAGTTTGCAAAAGAAATAGATAAGAGTTTATTCCCTGGGATGCAAGGTGGACCTTTGATGCATGTTATAGCTGGAAAGGCTGTTTGCTTTGAAGAAGCTTTGCAAGATTCATTTAAAGATTATATGAATCAAGTGGTTAAAAATGCAAAAGTTTTAGCTGAGGAATTAATCAAGTACGGATTTAAATTAGTATCTAATGGAACAGACAACCACTTAATATTAGTGGATTTAAGTAACAAGAATATTACTGGAAAAGATGCAGAAAAGTTATTAGATACAGTGGGTATAACCGTAAATAAAAACACTATACCTTTTGAGACTCTAAGTCCTTTTGTAACTAGTGGAATAAGAATAGGAACACCAGCAGTTACTACTAGAGGGTTTAAAGAAGAAGATATGAAGGTTATAGCAAAACTTATAAATGAGGTTATGGAAAATAGAGATAAGGATATCTCTAGCGTTAGACAAGAGGTAATTGATCTTTGCAAAAGATTCCCTCTATATGACTAAAGCTTAGTCCCAAAGCTTATTAGTAAAAATGTGAAGGTTTCCTTCACATTTTTATTTTTTTGCATGTATGTTATAATAATGACACATAATACATAAGTAAGTAGGAGGAATTAAAAATAATGGAAGGTTTAAAAAGTAATGATAAAGCCATGAAAAGTTTTCATAAACATGGAGGTTTTTTAACCTGTAAGAATAAAGAATTTTTAAATACCATGACTATAAGTTGGGGGAACCTAGGTGTAGCATTTGGAAAACCTGTATTCATTATATATGTTAGAAAGTCAAGGTTTACCAATCAGTTAATAGATAAAAGTGGAGAGTTTACAATAAGTATACCTTTAGATAGTAATATAAAAAAACAGTTAGGAGTTTTTGGATCTACTTCTGGAAGGAACATAGATAAATTTAAATTAACTGGAATAAAATCAAAGGATTCAAACAAGTTAAATACACCTATTATAGAAGGTTGTGATGCCTATTTTGAGTGTAAAGTTATTTATAAGC
>CAYYWN010000429.1:0-2101 GCA_964474485.1 uncultured Clostridium sp.
TGAATATGTTATATGGTTTGCTTTGTATAAATTAAGATAGAGACCCTTAAATAACCCCATAGTATATATTTAGTTTATTTAGTTAAAATGAGGTTTTTCTCGATTAAAATGCCTATTATAATTCCCAGGCTATAACAAATTAAATCGCTCCATAAAAATCCAAAACCTAAAATTAATCCACCTATTACAGTTGATCTTACGCTATCTATAAAATATGAGTGATATAACTGAGTAAATTCTATAAAAAAGCAAAATATTAAGGAGACTATAGCCACTATATTAGTATCTAAATAACTAAATAAAAACCCAATTATCAAAAACACCATTAATCCCCAAAGAGTATCCCCTAAATAACTAGCAACAAATCTTGGAAGTATATATCCAAATTTTCTTGAACCTATACCAAGTAAAACCACAGTTATAATTAAAATTCCATAGTTAATTCTATTACGCTTATTTATTTTCATATTAAAATATCCCCTTATTTTGTACTATATATTGTTCATATTAACATATATTTTTAAATATCTAATAATTCTTTTAATATACTTTATAATTTTCCTGTCAATCATTTTTGATTATATACCAAAGTTATTTAATTATTAGCATCCGTTTATTCTGGTATTTTATGTTAGAGTATAATTTTATTACGCAGAAGTAGTATGAAAAACTATATAAATAAAAGGAGATACAAAAACATCTCCTAAGTGCACAAATTATCCATTATAATTTTTATTATCGAGACAAAACTGAATGGAGCCTAGCATATTTAATTCTTCTATAAATTTTATTAGTTTATCTAGGTTATCTGTTTCATATCGCTTTTCATTTATAATCAAATACGAAGATACTATTTGTATTGTGTAATTTTCATCCTCAATTATTTTTATTAGATATTTCCAACCTTTTTCATTAACATCCTTAACCTTTTTTAAATCTAATTCATTTAATATACTTACAAATTCATTAATTTCTACTACATCTTTAATACTTTTATTCGTTGGTGGTGATGGTAATGATGTAATACTTATTTCTGTAATATCATTACTATTAATATTTAACTTTGTATTTCTTTGTATAATAAAAAAGCTTATGATTAATAATCCTACTAATGCTATAATTAAAACCTTTTTCAAACGCCCCTCCTCCCTGCTGTAATATTTTACCATGAAGCTTGCTTAACTTCAACTTACCTTCTGCAATTATATCTAGTCAACAAAATAATAAAAGATTCATTTATAAAAGTAGCTCAGATAGTACTTAGAGATACTTTAATATTCTCATGTTTTTCTAGAAATTCAGAGTAATGAGTAAGATTTGCATCTGAGTACTTCCTAGGATAAAGATCTACTATAAGTTATCTAGTATTGTCATATAGGGTATGGGCAGGTTTTCTTCCACGATTACCATAAATGAAATATTCATAAATTAATCAGAAATTTTAAAAACTATTTTATAAATTTCCTTGACTATATAACTCGTAGCATATATAATTAATTTTAAAATTTAATAGATTTTAATATCTTATCGCGAGCGGCGGAGGGACTGGCCCTTTGATGCCCAGCAACCAGTATTCATAATCTAAATTATGAATAACAAGCTGCTAAATCCTGCAGTTTAATTACTGAGAGATAAGAGAATGAGCGTGGTTTCAGATACCAGAGTTTATTCTCTGGTATTTTTTTATATATAAATATAGATGGGGTGGTAATTTTGATTGAAATAACGAATTTAAAAAAGTCTTATGAAGGATTAGTTGTACTAGAAGACATAAACTTATCCATAAAAAAAGGCGATATATTTGGAATAATAGGTTATAGCGGTGCTGGAAAATCAACACTATTAAGGTGTATAAATGGCCTTGAAAGCTATGAATTGCCAATCTGGTCTGACTTGTTTGAAGAAAAAGGGATGCTGTTGCGCGACAACCAATTGCTTTATGCCGTATTGCAGATCGATAAACGGGAAGGATTGAAGATTTCCTGTCGCTGGTTTGACGATTTAACGCAAGTCAATGAAATGATGGTCGAAGCTTGCGACCGTGCTTATGATAAAGCTAAACAACAGGCAGCAAGATATTCCCAGGCAAAAAAACAGCCTA
>CAYYWN010000430.1:0-2083 GCA_964474485.1 uncultured Clostridium sp.
ATAATAATTACACCTCTTTAAATTATTTTTAGTTTTGTCTTTTGATTTAATTAAAATCTACCTTTACTGGTTCAAAAGGAATTCCCGCACCTTCATAGTACTTGCTAAATAGTTCGTAATATTGAAGCCTTAATCCTTGGATAAATACTATAAGGCCCTCTAAGCCAATTATAATTATATTACCTAAAATTAATATAAATACTGAGGCTACACCACTTTTAGTCATCTTCGCCATAGCTGAAAAAGCTACAAAAAGACCTACGTGGTTTAGTGCAAATGCTCCTACCCTTATAAAGGAAATAGTGTTAGAAAACATAGAAAGTAAAGTTTCTATAACCTCAAAGCTTGCCTCTATGAAATAATCCTTAGCACCATCAACAAATAGAGGTCTCTTTCCCTCTATTAAATGAGCTAAAGGTTGTTTTAACAAAATAGAAATTAGACATATAACAAGAAATACTATCCATACTCCTGTAGGCAATATTTCTTTTTTAAACACCTTACTTACAACTAATGTTAAAGCAGCTATATAAAATAAGAAACCAGCTACACCTTCCTTACCAAATATACCGTGTTCTATATCCTTTTTCTTAAAGCTATTAATAATACCTAATATCAATCCAAGTATTAAAAAGGAACAACCAAATACAATTGCCCATATTAAAATGTCGTTTATATCTTCCATAGGTCTAATTAATAAGGCATTAATGATTTCTTCAGATCCAAATATACTTCCATATAAGAATCCAAATACCATAGAACTTAAACCTATTCTAGATAAAATACCTCCAAGATTTACTCTTTTTTTCTTATATTTTAAGAAAAGTCCTCCAAGTAAAAGCACTGCACCTTGACCTACATCACCAAACATGGCACCAAACATTATGGTGTATGTTATAGCAAGAAACATAGTTGGATCAATTTCCCCATATGTAGGTATTCCATACATTTGAACCATACTTTCAAAGGGACTAATTATTGAATTATTTTTTAGTTTAGTAGGTGGTATTATATCCTTATTATTTATTTCTTTTGGTGTCTTTTTAATAAAGATTATTCTTTCCTCAAAGGAATTTAATAATTTTTCAAGCTCACCCATAAGTGTATAAGGAACCCAGCCTGACAAATAAAAGAACTCATTAGTACGAGCAGCCGTCTTCTTTATTTCTAGAGACTTTTTCTCTAACTCATAGCTATTTTCTAAAGTTCTTATCTTTTTAGAAGACCTTATTAAAAATTCTTTCATTTTGTTTTCTACTAAAGCTATTTTAGATTTATTACCTTCCTCTTCTAATATAAGTCCAAGCATGATTTCCTTTGGGGTACCTTTATATTCATAAGGTAAAAGAATCTCTTCACAATTAGCTGATTTAAAAATTCTTTCTGCTTCAGAAATTAAAAGTTTTGGAGTAAAGGATATAAATATTATAAAATCTTGTTCTTTATGAACCGTTGTAACTGCAGATGGTATATTTTCATAGTTAGCCCTTATTTTATTCATATTTTCTTTACTTACTTTGTATAGGCCTACCTTGAAGTTTTTCATATGCGACATATCTTCTAACTTAAAGGAAGCATCCTTTAAAAACTCAAAAGCCTGGTGAGTACTTTCTAGATACTGTGCTCTTTCATTCAAAGCTTCATATTCTTTATGTAATTCATCAAACTCGCTATAAATCTCTTCAGTTTCCTTTTCTATTAATTCATAATCATAAATTACATCCATAAAATCTTCTTTAGGTATACTAAAATATGATCTTTGTTCTTCTAGCTTTTCTAAACGCTTTAAATTTAAGCTAAACTCCCTATCATAGACGTAAGGCCTAATATAACTTACATCCATCAACGCTTCTATATTATCTTCTGATGTCTTTAAAGAAAAATCCGAAGAATCTATTTCTTGAAGCGCATTTACTGGATGAATGTATCCTTCTAATGCTAAGTTTTTAGTAAGCTTTTCGAAATCTAAAAAGGATCCAATCATATTTACCATATACATTTTTTCTACGGACATGAATTCACCCCCCTGTTATCAATGTTTAATGTTTATTATTAGATCAAAATCCAAAATCATCAAAGGAGA
>CAYYWN010000431.1:0-2082 GCA_964474485.1 uncultured Clostridium sp.
AATCTCTATGAAAATAAATGTATGCAAGCAAAGTTCCTACTTTTGCAGGGTAACAAAACCAATGATCAGTATTTATAGAACAGTCTTTAAGTGGATTTTTAAAACCTTCCTTAAATATACCATCTCTAGTATTCTTTTTAGGATAAGTTATAAATGGAGTATCTAAAACTATAGACTCTATAAATGGTATTTTACACAAACACTCATAAGGTTTACTGTATACAAAGTTAGTCTGATTTAATATAAGTCCGGCATTTCCGCCTGCAGGTAATTGTCTATATATACTTGGCTTTACACCTATCACATTTTCTTCTATTTTTCTATATACATCTAATATAAGTTTTGAAAATTCGTTATTAGCATCTATAAAATTAACATTTTGAAGTCCTTCACCATTTCTTTTGTTTTCAACTATAGTATACCTTTCTAGTTTTCTCCAAAAATTATATAGATCTTCTACAAAACTTATAAATTTTTCTTTATTTTCTAATAGTTCTTTATACCTTAAGTCTATTTTTACTATTTCATCAGCTTTTAAAACTATTAAAAATTTAAATATTTTTATTAATTCTAAAGATATTTCATCTTGATTTAAACAGTTATTTATATACTTATATATATTGCTTTTATTTCTCTTTCTATGATCTAAATACTCAGAAAGAATAATTTTAAACCCTTTGCTATCTAATAAAGACTCCTCCGTATTGCAGTATTTTGCTGTAAAATTGATCATTGCCTTTCCATTACTAAGTGAAAATTCCTTTTTCATTTGAACACCTCTATCTTATTTTATCTGATAATTATAAAATTTAGCATTATGAATTACTACTCTATCGCACATGTCAGTTTTCATTGTTTTTTTTAATAATACCACACCCTTATGAAAGTTTCTCGTTTATATTCTTTCATCTTTTAACGTGTAAAGCTTTATATCTTTTATAAGAATAATATTTTGTAGATTACCTTATTCTTTTAAAGACTTATTATCCTCATAATTTTAAGCCTTTTTTACAACTAACTTCTTTAAATATAATTTTAATGATATAATTAAGGCTAATAATTTATACAAAGGAGAAATATTATGAATTTAATAGAAAAATGGATGTATGAATGTGAAGCAAAAGAAATGGTAAAAATATTAAACGCTAAAAAATATAATGCAGTTTATGTAGATAATATTAGCGAGGCAAAAGATAAAATATTATCTTTAATACCGGGAGGTTCAAGTGTTGCATTAGGTGGCTCTGAAACTTTAAATGCTATGGATTTAGTTAATGAAATTCGAAATGGCGATTATTACTTCTACGACAGATATCAGGATCTTCCTTTTAAAGATATTGTAGAAATAATGAGACAATCCATGTTAGCAGATTATCTTATAACAGGTACTAATGCAGTAACAAGGCAAGGTGAACTTGTAAATATGGATTGTACCGGGAATAGAGCTGCATCTATGATTTTCGGACCTAAAAAAGTTATAGTAGTTGTAGGTGCAAATAAATTAGTAGATAATATGGATGATGCTATGAAAAGAATAGAGAGAGTTTCAATAATGAACACTAAAAGATTAAATCATAAAGCACCCTGCAAAGATACTGGTAAGTGTGAAGATTGCATGACTAAGGGAAGACTTTGTAATTATGTATCTGTGGTAAAAAATGGTGCTAAGTTTGAAGATAGATTTACAGTTATAGTTATAGGGGACAAGGCTGGGTATTAGATTCAGTGGACCTTTATTTTTTTATATCCCTAATTAAAAACCTCTGACTTATAATCAGAGGTTTTTTGTACATATGCTATTTCCTTTTTATTGCATTAATTATAGCTAATAAAATAACTGCCCCTATAACGGATACTAATAAGCTCCAAACATTAAATCCCGTAATTCCTTCTCCGCCTATAAGTCCAAATAGGAAGCCTCCTAAAAAAGCGCCTATAATTCCTACAATTATATTGGCCATAGCTCCCATTTCAGAATCTTTACCAGCAATTTTACTTGCAATCCAGCCAGATAGGGCTCCCAATATTATCCATGCTAAAAATCCCATAGTATTTTCCTCCTTATAATAGACCATCTAACTA
>CAYYWN010000432.1:0-2069 GCA_964474485.1 uncultured Clostridium sp.
AAGAGAAAATCCTAAGGCTATAATAGCTGTAGTTGGTTGTTATGCTCAAATATCTAGTACAGAAGTTTCATTAATAGAAGGTGTAAATGTAGTTTTAGGAACAAGAAATAAAGGTGACATAGTTTATTTTGTTAATAGAGCAAGAGAAGAAAATAAACAAATTATAAAGGTTGGAGAGGTTCTTAAAAATCATGATTTTGAAGATTTAAATATTGAAGAATATCAAGATAGGACAAGAGCTTTTCTTAAAATACAAGATGGATGCAACAGATTTTGTTCTTATTGCTTAATACCTTATGCTAGGGGTGGGGTATGTAGTAAAGATCCAGATAAAGTGATTGAAGAGATAAAAAGTTTATCTAAACATGGATTTAAAGAAGTAATATTATCGGGTATACATACTGCATCTTACGGTATTGACTTAGAAGGAAAGGTAACGTTAGTTGATATACTCTCTTCTATAGAAGAGATATCTGGAATTGAAAGAGTAAGGATAGGTTCTATAGATCCTACATTTTTTACTGATGATGTATTAAAAAAAATAAAAGGATTAAATAAACTTTGTCATCATTTTCATCTTTCACTTCAAAGCGGATGTGATGAAACATTAGAAAGAATGAATAGAAAATATACTTCAAAAGAGTATAAAGACATTGTAGATAAATTAAGGGAAACCTACGATGATGTATCAATAACTACGGATGTTATAGTAGGATTTCCAGGTGAATCTCAGGAGGAGTTTGAAAAAACCTATGAATTTTTAAAAGAAATAAAATTATCAAAGACTCATGTGTTTAAATTTAGTCCAAGAAAAGGTACTAAAGCAGAAACTATGGGAGCCCAAATAGATGGAAATATAAAAGATCAAAGAAGCCATAGACTAATAGAACTTAATTTAATAAACGAAAAAGAATTTATGAATAAGTTTATTGGAAAGACTTTTAAAGTTTTATATGAGCAAGAGGTTTTAAAAGAAAGTGGAGTATATGAAGGCTATACAGAAAACTATATAAAAGTACAATCTAAGTATAGTGATGATAGCATTATAGGTAAGGTAGCAGAAACTATTATTGAAAAAGTGGGAAATGATTATGCTGAAGGAATAATAAAGATCTAAGGGGTGATAAAGTGGAAGACTGCATATTTTGTAAGATAATAAAAGGTGACATACCATCAGAAAAGGTTTATGAAGATGACAAAGTATATGCATTTAAAGATTTAAATCCAGAAGCACCTATTCATATACTCATAATACCTAAGATTCATATAAAAAGCACTAATGAAATAAATGAAGAAAATTCTAGTGCTATTTCTAATTTATTCATAAGTGTAGCAAAGATAGCAAAGATATTAGATATAAATGAAAGTGGTTATAGAGTTGTTAATAACTGTGGAAAACAGGGAGGGCAAACTGTAGAACATTTGCATTTTCATATGCTAGGAGGTAGAGATTTAACTTGGCCTCCGGGCTAAATAATTTCATATGAAATTGTTGACAATTGTACTAATATTACTGTATAATAGAGCGTGTGCTATTTAAGCCTTTGAAGCTATCATATAAAATTTTAGCTAGCGGAGGGAGGGAAAATATATGTCAGAAATTAAGGTTGGAGAAAATGAAACATTAGACAGTGCATTAAGAAGATTTAAAAAGAAATGTGCAAGGTCAGGAGTGCTTTCAGAAGTTAGGAAAAGAGAACACTATGAAAAGCCAAGTGTAAAGAAAAAGAAGAAATCAGAAGCTGCGAGAAAGAGAAAATTCAAATAGAGTTTCTTTGAAAGAAGGTACAATAATGCCAATAAAAAAACAACTTCAAGAAGACTGGAAACAAGCTTTAAAAGCTAAGGAAAAACTAAAGGCTAGTACCATAAGCATGGCTAGGTCTTCAATACTTTTAGTTGAAAAAACTGATGGTGTTGAGCTTGAGGATAAGCAAGTTATTGAGATTTTGGCTAAAGAAATCAAGCAAAGAAAAGAAGCTATGTTTGATGTAGAAAAAGGAAAAAGACAGGATCTTGTAGATGAAGCTAAGGCCTAAATTGAGATTTTGTTAAGTTACCTTCCTCAG
>CAYYWN010000433.1:0-2054 GCA_964474485.1 uncultured Clostridium sp.
GGATATGGAAAATATAAGGTTGGAGATATAATAGGTACCACATCTAGTGGTAAATTAAAAATAGAAATAAAAAAATACGTTTGACGGGGTGATGACTAATGAAACTAACTCCAATGGATATAAGTAATAAAGAATTTAAAAAAGTACTTAGAGGATATGATTCAGAAGCGGTAGATGAATTTGTAGATAAAATTGTAGAAGATTATGAAGTGTTATTTAAAGAAAACTGCATATTTAAAGAGAAAATGTCAGTAATGGATGATAAAATAGATCATTATTCTAATATAGAAAGCACAATACAAAACACTTTAGTATTAGCTCAAAATGCAGCTGAACAAGTTAAAGAAGGTGCACAAAAAGAAGCTGATATGATAGTGCGAAGTGCTAATGAAACGGCACAAAAGATACTAGATAAAGCCCATGACGATGTTATAAGAGTGAATGACGAGTATGAAAGGTTAAAACAAGACTTTATTAGGTTTAGAGTTAAGTTTAGAAGCTTTATGAATGTTCAGTTAGAAACTTTTGATGATCTTGAAAAAGATTTTGCTAAAAATTATAATCTTGGAGTTCCTGTAGAAGAAGATGTAGTGGAAGAAGAAGAAGAAGTTGTAAATAAAGAAATTGAAGTGCAAAAGGATGAATCTATAAGTTCAGATGATTTAAGTGCTATTAAAAGCTTCTTTGCAAAAAACAGCTAAAGAAACTCACTCTTTAAGAGTGAGTTTCTTTATTTTAGAAGGGAGGATAAATATGTACAAAAAGATAGAGAAAGATGTTAATATACCATATCCTATATATTTAGTGAGTGAGATTGATGAAGTTATTAAAAGAATTGAAAATATAAAGGTAAATCATAAGTCTGATTTATTCATTGTATATGATAAAAGTTTAAGAGAATATTATAATAAAGACATAAATAATCTTAGGGGCTTTTGCAAAAGCTCACTTTATATAGAATGTAAAGAATGCAATAAAAATAGAGAAACCGCAGATGAAATATATCAGTTTTTAGTAGATAATAATGCTAAAAGAAATAGTATATTAATATGTCTAGGTGGTGGTATTCTAGGGGATATAGTAGGATTTGTTTCTGGTACCTATATGAGGGGCATAAGGTACATTAATATTCCAACCACAATTATATCTCAAGTTGATAGTAGTATTGGAGGAAAGGTTGGATATAATTTTAATAATCTAAAAAACTATATTGGAATGTTTTATAATCCATTAGAAGTCATAGTATGCACAGAGTTTCTTAAAACATTGAAAAGAAAAGAAATTTTAAGCGGGTTTGGGGAAATAATTAAATATTGTATAATAGATAGAGATGATTTATTAATTGATTTTGAAAAAAACATAGAAACTATAGTAAATATTAAAAAAGATGAAATACTTTTATTAGTACAAAAATGTATATTAATAAAACGAAATATTGTTTCTAAAGATTTTAATGACACAGGACTTAGAAATATATTAAATTTTGGTCATACTGTAGGTCATGCTATAGAAATAGATTCAAATTATAAGGTTTCTCATGGACAATCGGTATCACTTGGAATATTAGTGGCATTAAAACTATCGGAAAGCATTATGTCCCTAGATAAAAGCCTATATAACAAAATAAAGGATATATATAGCTTTATAGGTATAGAGAAGTATTATAAAATAAATAATAAAAATAATTTTATAAATATCATAAAAGGAGATAAGAAAAATGATTCGAATATAAGATTTGTACTAATATCTGCTTTAGGGAAACCTATTATAGCAGTTAAAGTTAAAGAAGAACAGTTAGTTAAAGCTATCAAAGAGAGCATAGAAGGTGAAGAAATATATGAGTAAATTATTATGTGATAAAGACAATGGTGATGCAATTATAGTTAAAGTAGGAGATGCAGAAATAGGTAACAAAGAAAAGGTTATAATATCAGGACCCTGCGCAGTAGAAGACTATGATACTATGATTAGCATTGCAAGACAATTAAAATTATGTGGAGTAAACATATTAAGGGGAGGGGCATTTAAACCTAGGACTTCTCCTTATGATTTTC
>CAYYWN010000434.1:0-2051 GCA_964474485.1 uncultured Clostridium sp.
TGATGTTTTTTGATATATTTTTTTTTATCTTTATTAATTTAATCTTCCTTCCTGTGCTCCCATATTCTTTTTAACTACATATATTATTCTTTCTGTGTAGTCATTTATATTTTTAGTTGAATAACAATCTAGCTTGTCCCTTACAAGTAAATTAGCATTAACAAGCATCTCTTCTATTTTCCAATCTTTATAAGCCCTTTCAGAATGTGTTTCCTCAAATCTTTCATAAATATTATCTTTTTTCAAGAAAAATGTAAGGTACATATCCAATATATCTTCTTCAAAGCTATTTTCCCAGGTATAAAATATATCATCTTCATCATATACAAAGGTATTGTTTCCTAAAACATTACTTAATTTATAATAAGAATTTATGTCAAAAATAAATATTCCTTCTTCATTAAGATGCTGATATATGTTATTAAAGAACCTTTGAAGACCTTCTTCCTCTATAATATAGTTGACTGCATCTAAAGTGCAAGTAATAAGATCAAATTTATGCTTAAGGTTTAAATCACACATATCTTGGCATATGATCTTTGGCTTTAAATTTTTATCTTTAAATTTGTTAAAAGTTTCAGATAACATAGAAGACGAGTAGTCAACAAGCCAGGTATATTTAAACTTAGGAGCTATAATAAGTGATAAACTACCTGTTCCACAGCCCACATCAAGATAATCCCCTTTATTTATATTTAATTTCTCTACTACTTCCATTATTTTATCAGAAAATAAATTATAGTCCACATCTTCCTTTATGAGTTTATCATAAACTTCGGACATCTTTGTATAACTCTCCATATTTATGCGTTATTTCAAACTCATATAACATATAACAATTAGAATTTATTACATATTATAAGTTTTATTATAACTCCTCCCCATCCATCTTTTTATATTTAATTAATATTACAGATGACTTATTTAATATGACTTTATCATCTGTAATATATAAAATCATATTAATCATTATCATATATAATTTGTGATTTAGTCAACCATATTATACTCTTCATCTGAATTTATTATTATTTATTTAAGTTTTATTTAAGTTTTATTTAAGTTTTATTTATTATACTATCTATTTTTGAGGTCTTTATATTTTTCACCTCTTATTTTTTTAATTTTTCTAATATTTTATCTTTCTCTAGGTTTTCTAATATTTCTTTATTAGTAGGAATTTTCATTTCCTTTTTTCTTTTAGTCATTATTCCACCTATTCGGCCAGTTTCTTCTGACGTAAGTGATGACCAGCCTAATGATGTAACTTTGTTTTTAAGACTTAATTCCTCTGCTATTTCATATTTTAATTCTTCTCTTAACTTTTCTGCTGCGCTAAGTTCTTTGCTTGATTTTAATTTTGACTTTATAACTTTTTTCAATTGAGGTTTTCCCATATGATATCTCCCCTTTTAAGTCTATATTTTCTATATTAGCTTTACCTAATCATAGAAAATATATTCATAAGAGAATTCACTTTAACATATACTTTATACACTACTAAAATTATATGTTAAAGTGTACAAATACATTAAAAACAAAAGAAAGTATATATTTTTATCACTATTAACTATATAATGTAATATAAAGAAAGTATAAAAGATATATCTTTTATACAAATAAATATGAAAAGCGAGGGATCTTTATGGCGTTATTCAAAGGCTCTGGAGTAGCTATTGTTACACCATTTAATGAAAGAGGAGTAGATTTTGATAAATTAAAGGAATTACTAGAATGGCATGTAGATTCTAATACAGATGCCATAATTATTTGTGGCACTACTGGTGAGGCTTCAACTATGTCCACCTTAGAAAAAAAAGAAGTTATAAAGTTTACAGTGAATACTATAAATAAGAGAATCCCTGTTATTGCAGGTACAGGCACTAATGATACAAAAACTTCTATAGAAATGAGTAAATGGGCTGAATCCATTGGTGTAGATGGCCTTTTAGTTATAACACCTTACTACAACCAAACTAATAATAAAGGTCTTAAAGCTCAATTCACCGCTATAACTAATGAATTTAAAACACCCATAAAACATTTAAAAA
>CAYYWN010000435.1:0-2047 GCA_964474485.1 uncultured Clostridium sp.
TGAAAAATATTCTTTAGGAGTATTAATTAAATTAGCTGCACCAACCTGTTCTAATGTTGGAACACAAAGCCTTGATTGACATAATTTCAATATTTGGTTTATAAGCTCTTTATTCTTAGAAGCTACTAAACCAATCCTAGCACCACAGGCACTATAACGTTTAGAAATACTATCTATTAAGATAACCCTATCTAAAATATCAGTCATATATAGTGCAGAAGTGTATTTTAGGTTATCATATATAAATTCTCTATAAACCTCATCAGCAATTAAGTATATATCTTTCTCCTTAGCTATATCGGATAACATTCTTATCTCATCATAGGTATAAACAACCCCTGTAGGATTGCCAGGGTTTGATATTAATATAGCTTTAGTTTTAGGTGTTATTTTCTTTAGTATTTCCTCTTTTTTAGGTAGATGAAATCCATCTTCTGCTCTAGTTAAAAAAGGTACTACTTTAACACCAGCAGCTTCACTAAATCCATTATAATTAGTATAAAACGGTTCTGGAATTATAATTTCATCATCAATATCACATATGGCCATCATAGCAAATAATAGAGCCTCGCTACCACCGTTAGTTATTAATATCTCATCTTTTTCAAAGTTTATATCCCACTCTTTATAATAATTAATAAAACTATCAATTAGTATGTCCATTCCTTCAGAGTTAGTATATTTTAGTACTGTTTCTTTAAATTTTGCAATAGATTCGAAAAATAATTCTGGTGTTTCTATATCTGGTTGACCAATATTTAAATGAAATACCTTTTTACCTTTAAGTGTAGCATCTTTTGCATAAGGCGCAAGTTTACGGATAGGAGAGAATTGCATTGACTTGATTCTTTCAGAAAATATCATATAATAACCTCCTTTTTAATTAGAAAATTATTTAATTAAAAGGCCTTTCCCATAAACTAAATCTATAGGAAAGGCCTATAAATTAACTGTAATATTTTTTTAGAACTTCGGCAAGTTTTTCTATACCTTCTTTTATCTTTTCTTCAGACATATTTGAGTAGTTTAATCTAAAGTAATTTTTATTTCCTCCATTAGGGAAGAAGGATGCTCCTGGTACAAACGCAACTTTTAACTTTAATGCTTCCTTTAGTATCTCCGCTGCGTCTAAATCTTCTCTTAGCTCTACCCAAGTAAATAATCCACCCTTAGAATTTGTAAACTTTATTTCTTTTGGGAAGGTATCCTTCATAGTATTAATCATAATATCTCTACGTTTTTTATAAACTTCTATTATGGTTTTTATATGGTCGTCTAAATTATGTTCTTGCATATAAGCGGCCACTATTCTTTGGTCTAATGTGCTAGACTGAAGGTCTGCCCCTTGTTTTATAGTTACATACTTTTGTATTATTTCTTCATGTGCACATATCCAACCAATTCTAAGTCCTGGGCAAAAAGTTTTTGAATATGTTCCAAGTTGAATTACAAAGCCATCCTCATCAAAGCTTTTAATGCTAGGATAAACCTCTCCATCAAATATTAGTTCGCCATAAGGACTATCTTCAAGTACTGGTATATTATATTCTGCACCTATCTTAGAAAGTTTCTTTCTTCTTTCTATACTCATAGTTCTACCTGTAGGATTTTGAAAGTCAGGTATTGTATAAATGAATTTAACGTTTTTATTCTCTTTTAATGCCTTTTCAAGCTCTTCAATAATCATTCCATCATCATCCATAGGTATCTCTATAAATTTAGGCTTATAGGCTCTAAATGCATTTATTGCGCCTAAGTATGTAGGGCTTTCGCAAAGGATTACATCTCCTTCATTAATAAATAATTTGGCAGAGAATTCTAGCGCTTGCTGAGAACCGCTACAAATCATAATGTTATCTAAAGTAGCATCTATACCAGCTGGCTTTAACCTTTGCTCAATAATAACTTCTCTTAAAGGATTAAATCCTTCAGTAGTACTGTATTGTAGTGCAGCCTCACCTTGCTCTTTTATAACTTTTGAAGCTATTTTCTCCATATTTTCTAGAGGAAATAGTTCAGGTGCAGGCAACCCCCCTGCAAAAGATAT
>CAYYWN010000436.1:0-2042 GCA_964474485.1 uncultured Clostridium sp.
CTTAGAATTAGAAGGAATTAGCACCTACTGTTATACTGGTTCTTATGAAGTTCCGGTGAAAACAATAACAGGAAATATAAAAGAAGATATAATGTTAATAGATAAGGTTATAGGCGTAGGTGAAATCGCTCTTTCAGATCATAGATCCTCTCAACCTACCTATGAAGAGTTTCTAAGACTTAGCTCTCATGCAAGAGTTGCTGGAATACTTTCAGGGAAAGCGGGTATAGTGCACATACATTTAGGTGACGGTAAAAGAAAGATGGATTATTTAAATAAAATAATAGAAGACACTGAAATACCTATAACTCAATTTGTACCAACTCATATAAATAGGAGTATCGAATTATTTAATGAAGCTATTAACTTTGGTAAAAAGGGTGGATACTTAGATCTTACAACTAGTTCTGATCCTGACTTTTTAGAAAAGGATGAGATTAAAGCAAGCAGGGGGTTGAAATTATTATTAGATGAAGGTATATCCATACATCAGATAACATTTTCTTCAGATGGTGAGGGAAGTCTTCCTATATTTGATGAGAAAAGGCAGCTTATAGGGCTTGGAATAGGCTCTGTTAAATCTCTTTATAGAGAAGTAAAAGATGCCATTGTAAAAGACAAGGTTCCAATAGAGGATGCCATAAAGACTATAACTTCAAATGTAGCAAAGGTATTAAAACTTAATAATAAGGGTTCTATTATTAAATCTAAAGATGCAGACTTAGTTATGGTAGATTCTAAATTAAATATAACAAATGTATTTTATAATGGAAAGGAAGTTTTTAATCATGGAACATTGCTATCAAAAGGAACCTTTGAGAAGTAGTATAGGTATAATTAATCTTAGTGATAAATATTGTGGGTTGATGAATGTATAAAAGTTGACTATTATTGTTATATGTAATAAAATATAAAACAAGGCATACCCAATAGGGGTATAATTTTAGGAGGTATAATATTATGATAAAAGAAATAATGGATTCAAATTTTAAAGATGAGGTTCAAGATCAAGGTGGAGTTGTAGTTGTGGACTTTTGGGCATCATGGTGCGGTCCTTGCAAGATGTTATCACCAATAATAGAAGAGTTATCAAATGAAATTACTACAGTGAAATTTGCAAAGGTGAATGTAGATGAAAATCCACAAAGTTCCCAAAGCTTTAATATAGCAAGTATACCAACGCTACTTGTATTTAAAGATGGTAAAGTAGTAGATACTATGGTAGGTTTTAGACCAAAAGCCGAATTGGAAGAATTAGTTAAAAAGTACATTTAATTTATTTGTAATTAAATAAGTAATATCGATGTTCTTTGGGGTATTTGTAGTTAATGGATAGTATTTATATAGGTTATTCTAAGGTTCAAGTAAATAGAGTAATTACTCGAAAAAAATATCTAGCGGAACTTTGGAATAACTTAATTTCCTCTAATTTAAGGAGGCATAATTATGCAAGGGTATGACATAGCTATTATAGGCAGTGGACCTGCGGGATTATCTGCTGCAATAAATGCAAAAATAAGAAATAAAAATATAATTGTATTTGGATATGAAGATTTCAGTAGCAAACTTATAAAGGCTCCAAAGATAAATAATTATTTAGGATTTCACGGTATAAGTGGTTTAGAGCTTAAAGAAAAGTTCAAGGAACATATAGAGGCAATGAATATAGAGATTACTTATGAAAGAGTTAATAATATATATGCTATGGGAGATTACTTTTCTATTATGGTAAATGAGACAATTTACGAGGCAAAATCAGTAGTTATTGCAACAGGTATAGAATATACAAAGCCTTTAAAAGGAGAGGAAGAATTTCTTGGTAAAGGTGTAGGTTATTGTGCTACCTGTGATGCACCGTTATATAGAAATAAAGTAGTTACTGTAATAGGATATAATAAAGAGGCAGAAGAGGAAGCTAACTATGTTAGTGAACTTGCGTCTAAACTTTATTATATACCAATGTATAGATCTAATTATAATTTAAGTGATAATATAGAGGTAATAGAAGAAAAGCCTATAGATATAATAGGCAAAGATAGGGT
>CAYYWN010000437.1:0-2024 GCA_964474485.1 uncultured Clostridium sp.
TTAAAGATGCAGGGCATTCAGGCATGGAACCAGGTACTTTAAGTGAACTTGTTAAGGCCACTGAAGATTTTAAAAGATTATATGAGTAGATAATTTTAGGAGGTTAAAGAAGCCATTTATAATATAGATGGCTTCTTTAATTTTATTATATAGTGGATATGTTTAAAGAGCCAATAAGTTAATTTTGTTACTTTGAATGTTCATATTAAAAATAAGGTAGCTATAAGATATTTATAGAATAAGATAATTTAGAAGGATATAAAAGTAGAGAGTATTTAACTTATAAAAATAAGATTGTTTAACATTAAATAGTACTTGATAATTATTTTTAAAAAGCGCAATATAGAATAATAAAAACAATTTTTATAGATCAATTTTGCTTAAAGAAAGGATAGAATTTAATTATGATAATAAGTATAAAAAATTTAGAAAAGAGTTATAAAGATTTTAAAGCAGTAGATATTGATGAATTAAACATAAAAGAAGGCGAAATTTTTGGTTTTTTAGGACCTAATGGAGCAGGGAAAACTACTACTATAAGCGTTTTAAGTGGTATATATACTAAATTTACAGGTGATGTAAAAATTTTTGATAAAGATGTAAAAAAAGACTCCTTTGAAATAAAAAAGAATATGGGAGTAGTACCACAAGACTTAGCCTTGGTAGATGATTTAACTGCCTATGAGAATGTAACTTTTTTTGCAAGGTTATATGGACTTAAAGGTCAAAAGCTAAAGGATTCAGTAAAAGAAACTTTAGAATTTGTGGGGTTATGGGATAGAAAGTCAGATTTTCCTACAAAGTTTTCTGGTGGTATGAAAAGGAGATTAAATATAGCTTGTGCAATTGTTCATAAGCCTAGATTAATAATAATGGATGAACCTACTGTTGGTATTGATCCACAATCAAGAAATAATATATTGGAAACGGTAAAAAAACTAAATGATCAAGGATCTACTATAATATACACATCTCACTATATGGAAGAAGTCGAAGCTATCTGCACAGATATTTGTATAATGGATAAAGGAAAGATTATTGCAAGGGGAAATAAAGAAGAATTAAAGTCACTTGTTAGTAAAGAAGATGGAAGTAATGTAACCTTAGAAGAAGTATTTTTAGACTTAACAGGTAAAAAGCTAAGAGATTAAAGGAGGAGAGGTCCATGAATTTTCTTGTAATAGCTAAATATAGAATAATTCAATATATAAGAGATAAAAAGTCCTTAGTTTCTATGCTAGTAATACCTATTATATTGATAGCTATATTAGGTAATGCCCTAGGAAGTAGTGATGAATTTACTGCTAAAAACATAGGACAGGTAAATGTATTATATGTTAATAATACTAGTGGAATTAATGGAGATAATTTTGAAAAGTTTATAAACTTAAAAGATCTTTCGGATATTATAGCACCAACTAAAATAGAGAATATAGAAGAAGCCAAAAAACTTATTGAAAAGAAACAATATGAGGCTTTGATTATATATGATGAAAATATAGATGGTAAATTTAAAGTAATTGGTAGCGATTATAATGCTTTAAAGGTATCTATAGTTAAAAGCATCATGGAATCTTATGCAGATAAGGCCAACAGTTTTGAAGCTTTAGCTAATTTAAAGGCTAGAGATTTTTCTATAAAAGAATATAACAATGTAGATTCAAAGGTAGTAAGTGTTTCGGGTAAAAAACCTACAGCTACAGATTACTATGCTGTAACTATGCTTATAATGATTATGATGTTTGGAGCTATATATGCAAACTTTGCTATAGATAAAGATTATTATAGTGTTGTTGGTGGACGGGTTAAGTCATCGCCAGTAAGACTTTGGGAGATGTTCCTTGGAGAAGGTATAGGTGTAGTATTTACTCTTTTATGGCAGGCTTTAGTCTTAATTTTAGTATCTAGATTTATGTTTAATGTTAATTTTGGAAGTAGTTTAGGGGTAATAGCTATAACTATTATATCATTAGCTATTATGTCCACCATGCTTGGAATATTTGTTTGCATGGCCACTAAAAAGG
>CAYYWN010000438.1:0-2021 GCA_964474485.1 uncultured Clostridium sp.
ATATACATAAGTTTTCCAAAGCTTCTTCAGATTTATTTAGCAACTGATTTTGTAGAAAAAGGTCGCCACAACTGTAAGATGTAATTGAAAGCTCTGGAAATATAAGAACTTTACAATTTTCATTTAAAGCCTTGTCTATACAGATTTTAATATTCTCTAAGTTATAATTAACATCGGATACTTTAGTTATTGGGCATGCTGACCCAACTCTTATAAAATTCATATTATCACCTCAATAAATATTATTAATTTGAACTTCTTCTTAAATATTAACCAGATTAACATCATAGCATATATTATATACATATATTAATATTATATATGTAAAATAGGAAAAAAATAAAATTGATAGGATAAAAGAATATGTAGTATGAAATAACTTGTAAAGAGATTAAAATAAACTTGTAATTCTTGTCCATATGGTGTATAATAAAATTATGGTAGATAGAAATAAATATATTATAGATATAGAAGTAATTATAATATTGTTATATAATTAAATAGGGGGTGACAATATGTCAGGTACTATTATAATGTGGTTAATCATAGCTTCAATAGCACTAGTGGTAGATTTATTAACAAGTAGTTTGCTTTTTGTTTGGTTTACAGTAGGAGGAATAGTGGCTATTTTAGCGGCTCTAATTGGATTAAGTTTAAGCTTTCAAGTTATACTTTTCTTAGCAGTAAGTTTGTTATTAATATTTACTGTGTACCCTATAATAAAAGATAAGATGAAAAAAACAAAAGTATTAAATTCACTAGACAATGAATATATTGGAAAGGAATTTATTTCGGAAAAAGAAATCGAAAGAGAAATAGAATCCCATGTGAAGATTAAAGGAGTCTACTGGACTGTTAAAAATATAGGAAATAAGAACATTGAAAAAGATGAAAAGTTTAAAGTGGAGTCCATGGAGGGAAATAAAATACTCATAAAAAGCATTGATTAAGACATCTAAAACAAAGCTTAAAGATGCTTAATATTAAATGATATAATTAAGAGGAGGTTATTAAATGGGAAAGATTGCGATTATTGTTATTTTGGTACTAGTTCTTATAAGTATATTATCATCTATTAAAGTTGTTAACACAGGGTATGTATACTTACTAGAACGATTTGGTCAGTTTTATAAGGTGTTAGAACCAGGTTGGCATTTAACTATACCTTTCGTAGATTTTGTTAGAAAAAAGGTTTCAATTAAGCAGCAAATATTAGACATAGACCCTCAAAATGTTATAACAAAGGACAATGTTAAAATTTCTATAGATAATGTTATTTTCTATAAAGTATTAAATTCTAGGGATGCAGCATACAATATAGAAAACTATAAAGCTGGTATTATTTACTCAACTATAACTAATATGAGAAATATAGTTGGTGATATGACTTTAGATGAGGTTTTATCCGGAAGAGATAAAATAAACTCAGAACTTTTAATGGTTGTAGATCAAATAACAGATGCCTATGGTATAAAAATACTTTCTGTTGAAATTAAGAATATAATTCCACCAAATGAAATACAAGCAGCTATGGAAAAGCAAATGAGAGCAGAAAGAGATAAGAGAGCTTTAATACTACAAGCTGAAGGTCAAAAGCAAAGTGAAATTGCTAAAGCTGAAGGTGCAAAACAATCTAAAATATTAGAAGCAGAAGCTGAGAAGGAAGCTAATATAAGAAGAGCAGAAGGACTTAAAGAATCTCAACTTTTAGAAGCAGAAGGTAAGGCGAAAGCTATAGAAGCTATTGCAAAGGCAGATGCAGGAGCTATACAAATGGTTAATAGAGCTATTATAGAATCAGGTACTAATGAAACAGTGATAGCATTAAAACAAATAGAAGCATTGAAGGAACTTGCAAAAGGACCATCAAATAAGCTTATAATACCTACAGACGCGGTATCTTCACTTGGAAGCATTGCAGCTTTAGCTGATGTTTTAAATAATAAGTAAATTTATACTTAGATATAAAGAGTTATCTCAAGGTTTATTTTGAGATAACTCTTTATTTATTTAAAAAGCCA
>CAYYWN010000439.1:0-636 GCA_964474485.1 uncultured Clostridium sp.
AAATTTATTCAAAATGATGATTATTATGTTATAGATGTAAATAGCGGAAGTCTACATATGGTGGACGAACTTGTTTATGATATTTTGGATGAAAACAAATTGAAAAATGAGCAAATGATAATAGAAGGATTAAAGCTTAAGTACTCTAAAGAAGAAATAACTGAAGCTTTAAAAGATATTAATGAGCTTATATCAGAAGGGTTACTATACTCTGAAGATTTATATGAAGACATTGCAAAAAAATCAGATAAAGATGAATCATCTTCATATATAAAGGCACTATGTCTTAATATAATACATGATTGTAACTTAAGGTGCAAATACTGTTTTGCTGATGAGGGCGAGTACAAAGGTTCAAGAAAGACTATGTCTGCAGAAGTAGGTAAAAAGGCTATCGATTTTGTTATAAAAAAATCAGGACCTAGAAAAAACATTGAAGTGGATCTATTTGGAGGAGAGCCTTTAATGGCTTTTGAAATTATAAAGCAAATAGTAGATTATGCAAAAAAGCAAGAAAAGATTTATAACAAAAACATTAGATTTACTATGACTACTAATGCAACTTTACTACATAGTGACATGAAGCAATGACCAAACAATAATATTGCAAACTAGAATCTGTCATAAGAATGGAAA
>CAYYWN010000439.1:646-2019 GCA_964474485.1 uncultured Clostridium sp.
TTTAATATGAATACTAATGCAACTTTACTAAATGATGAGATGATTGAATACCTAGACAAAAATATGGGAAATATAATACTGTCTATAGATGGAAGAGAATCAGTAAATGATGCAGTTAGAGTTAGAAGAGATGGTAGTGGAACACAAAAAGCTATATTGCCTAAGATTAAAGAAATGGTAGAAAAAAGAGATAAATCTAAGCAATATTATGTTAGAGGTACATTTACAAGAGAAAATACAGATTTCTTTGAAGATATTATGTATCTTGCAGAAGAAGGATTTAAAGAAATATCTATAGAACCCGTAGTTCTTCCAAAAGATCATGTATTATCTTTAAGAGAAGAAGATTTAGAAACTATATTTAAACAATACGATAATTTATATAATGAAATGGTAAAGAGACATAAAGAAGGCAATGAATTTAAATTTTATCACTTTAATATAGACCTTCAAGGTGGACCTTGTGTATATAAGAGAATATCAGGTTGTGGAGCTGGACATGAATATGTTGCTGTAACCCCAGATGGAGAAATATACCCTTGTCATCAATTTGTAGGAAATAAAGATTTTATTATGGGTGATATATTCAAAGGAGATTTAGACATGGAAATGTCTAATAAATTTAAAAAGGCGCATATTTATAGCAAGCCTGTATGCAAAGAATGTTGGGCCAGGTTCTACTGTAGCGGAGGATGTCAAGCAAATAATTTTAATTTTAATGGCGATATGCACATTCCATATGAACTAGGATGTAAAATGCAAAAGAAAAGAATAGAGTGTGCTATAGCATTAAAAGCTCAAACTATGTAATGACAAAAGGTGGATATTATTGACTAATAATATACTAAAGGATATAATTAAGCCTATCAGCATTTAGCGAGGGGGATAAACATGAAGTTAAAAGGTAAAAGTACTATTTTGTTTATATCAATAATCTTAGTCATTGGATTTTTAGGTTATGCTGGAGCCTTTGGGTTGAATATTGGAAGTTATGATTTTAAGTCCTTTGATAAAGTCATAAGTAAGGGATTAGACTTACAAGGCGGTGTATCAGTACTACAAGAAGTTGCCTCTGAAGATAAGGTATCAAATGAAGATTTAGAAACCACTAAAGAGTTGCTTTCAATGAGAGTAAATAAGCTAGGGGTAGGAGAGACTTCTTTAAGTACAGAAGGTAATAACAGGATAAGAGTAGATATACCAGGGAGTTTCGATTCAAAGTCTATTGTAGATACACTTACAAAGACCGGAGAATTAAAGTTTGTTGGGCCAGAAAATGATACTATACTTACAGGTAAAGACGTAAAGAAAGCCACAGCTTTTGTAGATGACAAGGGTCAAAATATAGTAAGCCTTGAATTAAATGAGGATGG
>CAYYWN010000440.1:0-2011 GCA_964474485.1 uncultured Clostridium sp.
AATACTTTTTAACTATTTCAGGGCTTATTCTTCCAGGTAGAGCCATATCATTAGGATCAAATCCAGGATTACTTACCATAGCTAAAATCTTACCATTATTAACATCTTGAACTATAACAGCTGCCCTTGTAGCATTAGCTGTATTAATACCATATTCATGATGCATATTAGCTCTTAAAAATTTCATCTTATCTTCCAGTGCTTGTTCTGCAACATTTTGAAGATTCTTCTCTAGACTTAGGTGGATGTTTTGTCCGGGAACAGATTCTAGTTTAAATAGTTCATCTGTTTTTCTACCATAATTATTAACCTTAACCGTATTTCCACCTTTAGAACCTTTAAGTCTATCTTCAAATGCAGATTCTATACCAGATTTTCCAATTAGATCTGAGGATACATCATATCCCCTCTCCTCATATTTATCCTTTTGTCCTCCATCTATAGATCCAACATATCCTATTACAGACGAAGCAAAGTCCCCATAAGGATAAAATCGTATAGGCTCAACTCCAACATCAACCCCTGGAAGTCGACTTAATTTTTGTAAAAACACAAAAGAAGAGTCTTTTTTTATATTTGTAGCTAAAGTTATAGGCTTAAAACCTGAAAACTTTTGCATCTTAATAGCATCCTTTACCACCATATATTTTCTTATAATTTCAATAGGGTATTTTTCTATAAGTAGCTTTGTTATCTCCGCACCAGACTTTTCTTTTAATAAACCCTTCTCTTCTTCTTTAGTATATCCTAAAAGTTTATATATCTCATAATCTTTATCCTTTACTAAATCATAAAACATTTCCTCTGGTGTAACGTTTAAAAGTTCATTATCTATTTCTCTAGTTTGTTCTGTTGTAAGTTCACTTTTTTGATTGGGATATAACTTTTTTTGTACGCTAAAGTCAAAACCTCTATCTTTTTTGAATCTCATTTCTAGTGCCTTTATTGTTTCTGCATCGCTAGTGTTAAATTCCAGTCTAAAAGGTTCCACCTTTAAAGCAAATGTATCTTGAAGTTTTTCTTCCTTTTCATCTAACATTCTAAAAACACCAGACATGGTCTGGAAAAATGCCTTTTTGCTCTCTTCTGTTTCCATAAAAGTTAATACATAACTTTGAACACTAGTAGCAAGTTTTGTACCATCCTTTGCAAGGATCTGTCCTCTTGGTGCAGATTCTGATAGCAGTCTTACAGATTGATTATTTGCTTGTTCTTTATTATCTTCATATTTTATAATTTGCAAATATGCAAGCCTTGATAAAAGACCTGAAAATATAATTATCATTATAAGTGTTAAAGATGTATATCTATTAATTTGTTTTTTATTTTTCATATAATCACCCATCTTTTTCAAAATCTCCAATAGTTTTTCATGTAGGGCTTCACACTAAAGTTATATATCTTCTTGTAAACAAATATAGTAATAATCATATTATATATAGCTACAAAAGGTATGTTAAAATAATTTATCCTTGTATTTAAAGTGAATAATATTATAAATATCATAACTCCTTTTAATATAGATAATATAAAAATAGATATAACCGGTGCAAGTGATTTCTCTTTAAATATATTTGTACCGATTTTAGCTGCTATTATGCATATGCACATATTGCAAAGAGCATTTATTCCAAAACCATTGAAAAAGTATATATCCTGCAATAGCCCAGTAAAAATCCCAATTAAAATAGCCTCATAGTATCCATTTATTATAGAATAACTTAATGCAAAAATTATAAGCAGACTTGGATATACTCCCTTAATAGCTAAAAAAGGCATAAAGGTATTATCTAGAATAAAAAGAAGTAAACTTATAAGTATTAATATAACTCTTTTCATACAATCACCACTTAATATTTTATATTGTTATTGTCACTGCTACTTGGTACTACTAAGTATAATTCTTCTAATTTATTAAAGTCTACATAAGGCTCAATAATAGCAGTCTTACCCATCTTAGCCTTATCTTCCTTAATTGAAAGTACTGTTCCTATTTTTATTTCCTTTGGAT
>CAYYWN010000441.1:0-2010 GCA_964474485.1 uncultured Clostridium sp.
CATGTTAGCAAAGTACACTATTATCCAATTTCTTATCAATTGTTTAAAGGTTATTCTTTTATGTAATAAAGGCACTGTAAGTAAAACGTTTCCAGTAAAAAGATCCGTACCTGTGATTATTACTAATATTAGCCCTACGGGGAAGACAACACCTGCAACTAGTTTAGAAACACCATAATTGCTTATGCTGTGAGAAACCGTTGCAGAAGCAAAACCACCTAAGGCTATAAACATTCCAGATAAAACACCCAAGATTAAAGATTTAAGGGGAGCATAATTAGCTTTTGCCTCATAAGTTGTTATTATTTCAGTGGTTATTTCTGTAGGGTTTAACATTCGTTTTTCCATTATAAATCCTCCTAAGCTTTTGAAATTTACTGTTAAATGCAAGTTTGTGAAATAAAATGGTCATTTTCTGTGTTTTTACCAATCTAGTGTTTGGTTAAATTCTGTATTTTGATTTAAACTTAAAACAATTAACTTAAAACAATGTAAAAATGATAATAAAATATAAAAAAATAAACAGGGATCAAAACAGAACTATTTAGCTAATGAACTGTATTAGTTTATAAATTTTACTGTTATATTTTATAAAAATATTTTACCACTAAAAGCTAGCAAAGTCAATGCTTACAGCCACTTTTGAATATTGCAAATATTATAATTTCGTGTTAAGGTATTAACAAAGTTGAATAAAAGTATTATAATGATGTCATGGATAATAAAAATAAAAAGATATACATTAAAAAATTTATATAATAAAACTTAAAAGGGGTGTTTTCTATGTTTAAGCAATGGGAAGATTTCAAACTAGGTTCATGGACAGAAAAAATAGATGTTAGAGGATTTATCCAAAAAAATTACAAGGTATATGAAGGGGATAAAGAATTCTTAGAAGGCCCAACAGAAAAGACAAAGAAAGTTTGGGAAAAATCAAGTGAATTAATAATTGAAGAAATTAAAAAAGGCGTTATTGATGTTGCTACAGATAGAGTTTCAGGAATAGATAACTATGAAGCAGGATATATTGATAAAGATAATGAAGTTATTTTAGGTCTTCAAACCGATGCACCTTTAAAGAGAATAGTGAATCCTTGGGGTGGATGGAGAATGGTTGAAATGTCTTTAGAATCCTATGGATATAAATTAGACAAGGATATAGAAAAGTATTTCCCACAATTTAGAAAGACACATAATGATGGGGTTTTTGATGCCTATACGGATGATATAAAGGTAGCAAGATCTACAGGACTTTTAACGGGACTTCCTGATGCTTATGGTAGAGGTAGAATAATTGGTGACTATAGAAGAGTAACTTTATATGGTGTAGATTATTTAATAAATGAAAAGAAAAAAGATCTTAAGGCTTTAAAAGGCGATATGTTAGATGAAATTATGAGACATAGAGAAGAGGTTTCAGAGCAAATAAGAGCCCTGCAAGCTATGAAATCTATGGCACTAAAATACGGAATGGATATATCAAATCCTGCAAAAGATGCTAAAGAAGCTGTTCAATTTTTATACCTAGGATATTTGTCAGCGGTAAAAGAAAGCAATGGTGCTGCTATGTCACTTGGTAGAACAAGTACGTTTTTAGATATTTACATTGAAAGAGATCTAAAAAATGGAGTTATAACAGAACAAGAAGCTCAAGAATTAATAGATCAATTTGTAATAAAGTTAAGACTTGTAAGGCATCTTAGAACACCAGAATACAATGACCTTTTTGCAGGGGATCCAACTTGGGTAACAGAATCTATAGGTGGAATAAGCAAAAATGGTACACCACTTGTAACAAAAACTTCATATAGATTTTTACACACATTAATTAATCTTGGGGCAGCACCTGAACCTAATATGACTATATTATGGTCAGATAAGTTACCAGAAAACTTCAAGAAATTCTGTGCTGAAATGTCTATTTTAACAGATTCTATTCAATATGAAAATGATGATGTTATGAGACCTATATATGGAGATGATTATGCTATTGCTTGCTGCGTTTCTGCT
>CAYYWN010000442.1:0-2008 GCA_964474485.1 uncultured Clostridium sp.
CTTTTTTGTTGATTGTTTTGGTTGTGTTTCCATTTGTGAGTTCTTTGTGCGATGATGGACAAATTGACATTAATACTGCTTCTCTAGATGATTTAGATAAATTATCTGGGATTGGACCAGTAAAAGCACAAGCAATAATAGATACGCGCCCATTTGATTCTATAGAAAAATTGATTGATGTTAATGGAATTGGGGAAAAAACCTTAGATTCAATAAAAACTCAAAATTTAGCTTGTGTAGAAGGCGAAAGTGAAGAAACAGTTGAAGAAAAAAATGAAACATCAAATATAATCATAAACCAAACCTTGAATATATATAATAATGAACTTTTTCCTTGATAATTATATAAATAACTTATGCTAATCCATATAGAATATAAAATAAGAAGGATATTATACTTATTAGCTATTATTTTCTTGATGTTTATGTTACCTCTACTATCTTTTAATATTAAAAATGCATAGGTAAAGGATAATATGAAAAAACCTATCCAAAAGGCTTTCATACCTATATAATCTAATGAATACCATCCTGTAGTGGATACAAATAATATAATTAACGGGATAAGTGTCTCAATATACGAATTTTTATTTTTACTGGTCAATCCAGCACCTCCTAGTTATATGAAAGTTTATATTCTAATTTATAATCCTATCACGATAGTTAATTTTATGCAATAAATAGAGTATATAAATAATTAAATTTACTGTCAAGTAATAAAACTTTTATTGGATGTTATACCTATTAATATAAGTATAATTCCTTAAATCTTTCCATATTTTTAATATATTTTATACAAACGTTACTATTTTGTCATTTTTATTGTGTTGTTTTAGGCTTATAATTATAAATGATATTGACTGATTTTTTTATGCTTATAATGTTTATTCATAATTTCTTCAGTTATTGGAGGTGTTAATGTGAAAGCTGAAAATAGTACAAAATCTTCAAGAAAAATTCTTCATCATAAAATTTTATTATTAGTAACCTTTGCTCTTATATTTGCTTCAATTATATCATTTACATTTTATCAAAAATTTGAAGATAAAATACCTGTTTTAATGTATCATTCTGTTCAAGAAAGTAAGGTTTCTGAAATAACTATAAGTAAAAAGTATTTTGTAAAACAATTAAAATATTTAAAATCTAATGGATTTAAAACTTTAACTTTAGACGAACTATATGATCATCTTAATACTGGGAAAAAGATTCCTAGAAAAAGTGTAGTATTAACCTTTGATGATGGATACAAAGATAATTACACCATAATATATCCTTTATTAAAGCAATATGGATTTAAAGCTACTGTTTTTGTACAAACTGATAAAACAGATAAGGATGATTATTTCTTAACCTCCTCACAAATTAAAGAGTTAAGTGAAAATGGAGTGGAAATAGGATCTCATACCGTGACCCATAGAGATCTTTCTACTTTATCTAATGAAGACCAAGAAAAAGAATTATCAGAGTCAAAGATTACTTTAGAAAAGATATTAGGTAAACCTATTAACTACATAGCTTATCCTTACGGTTCCTGTAATGATGAGTCAAAAAAGATAGCCAAGAGTCTAGGTTATAAGGGCGCTATAGGCATCTTAGATGAATATACCAATGAGGATACTGATATATTTGAAATCAGTAGAAGAGCTGTTATTGAGGATATGGACAACTTCCTTGGTAAGGTTGAAAAAAACAATTATTATATGGGAAAATATAAATTTAGAAAGCTTAGAAAAATCATAATGTCTAAATTTTAATTATTATTCAAGAGTTTATGCATGATCTTTTAAATACCTAGATAAAAAAGTGCCTTTATATAAAGACACTTTTTATTTTTAATTATTTTTCATATTCCACATTATGTTTTATCTTTAATTCTTCTGTTAGTTCCATATATTTTTTGTTTTGTTTTTCTTGAAGAAGATTATCTTTTATACTATCTTTAACTTCTTCTAATGGTTTAACTTTAGGCTCTGACTTTTCTTCAGTTTTTATAATATGGTATCCA
>CAYYWN010000443.1:0-1985 GCA_964474485.1 uncultured Clostridium sp.
AAATAAACTCTCTAAGTCCGTCTTTTGCTTTAGCTTCTATAAGATCTTTTATTTCCACAAGTTTCCCTAAGTTGTTTTTATCAGGTATTACCCCACCATAACAAGTAAGATTAGTTCCTATACCTACAAATTTAATATTAGGAAGTTTTAATATTTCTTGAACTGTAGATATAACATCTTTTGGAAGTACCCCTTCTCTTAAATCTCCCAAGTCAATCATAAGTATTACTTCATGAATCTTGCTTAATTTTACAGCTGCTTTTGATAATGACTTCATAACTTCTAACTCTGAATTTAAACTTACATCAGAGTATTTAACCACATTTAAAGCTTCACTTATCATCGGTATTCTTAAAAGCATCTTTTTGCAATTAAACCCTTTAACCTTTATAAGATTTTTTATTCTAGAATCGCCTATGGTTTTAACTCCTTCATCAATTAGTGTTTTTACTATAGATCTTTCAGCACAAAATACCTTTGTAACTATTACAGTCTCAATGTTTTCTCTCCTACAGACCTTGATAATTTCTCTTGTATTATGTGCTATCTTATCTAAATTTACTTCTATACATGGATACTCTTGAATCAAAACCCCACCTCCTAAAATAATAATTATTGTTTAGTAATACACTACATTATATCACAATATTCTTAATTTTAAGTTGTTTCGCAATACTGCATATATTAAATATATGTTTTTTTATATTATTTTTAATATTTTTATCTATTTATCTATAATAATATTAATAATTTATATCTCTTGAAGTTTCTGTGAATTTTGCTGTTTTTTAATTTTATAAGGCTTTTATGTGCTATACTATATATATTATATAAAAGGGAGGAAGACAATTATTAAAACCTAGGTTGATTTTTCTACACTTTTATATATTTACAGGCAAGAATTTATCAAATAAATTTATAACGATTAAAGACATAAATCACCATAAACTGTGAACTACGTGACCTATACTCTTTTGCCAGTATTAGGTACATTATTTCCTACAGTCTATAGTGTTTTTTTTATACACTTTTTATTATTATTTATAGTCATAGTAATAGTAAAATACATTTTAATCTTACTAAATATACATGAAAAGGAGTAGATATTATGAGAATTAATGCACTAGTTTATTGTGAAGATCTGTTTGGAGAGTCAGATGGAAAAATCGCAAACGGTCTTGTACGCTATTCAGAAAAATATGAAATACTAGGAATTATAGACAGCACAAAAGCTGGCATGGATTCTGGAGAGTATTTAGATGGTACTCAAAATAATATTCCTATATTTAAAAATACTAAAGAAGCACTACAAACCTTAAATACTAAACCAAAGTGTTTTATTATAGGTCTTGCACTAGCTGAAGCATATCTGCCTTTAGATCTTATAGAAGCAACAAAAGAAGCTATGGAATATGGAATGGATATTGTAAATGGTCTTCCAGTATTTTTAAAGGATAATGAAACTTTAACAGAATATTCAAAAAAATATAATGTTAAAATTCATGACATAAGAAAACCTAAATCATTAACTGAACTAAAATTATTCACAGGAAAAATTAATACTGTTACAGTACCTGTAGTAGCAATATTAGGACTTGATTGTGCAATAGGTAAAAGGACAACTTGTATGGAAATTCTACAGGAATTAAAAGATAATAATATAAATGCAATATTTGTAGCAACAGGTCAAACCGGAGTACTCCAAGGAGCTAAATATGGTGTCCCTATAGATGTTATAAACTCTCAGTATGTGGCAGGAGAAATTGAATCTGCCGTGGTAGCTGCCTTTGAAAATGAGGATCCTGACGTTATATTAATAGAAGGGCAAAGCTCTCTAAGTCACCCAGCTTATTTATCCAGTTATGGAATAATAAAAGGTGCCACGCCAGATGCCTTCATAGTCCAATATGCACCAAAAAGAAAAATTCGTGTAGACTTCCCACTACTAAAGGTTCCTTCTTTAGAAAGTGAAATTCAGCTTATAG